>JBILMH010000008.1:0-53948 GCA_044375625.1 Alphaproteobacteria bacterium | reverse complement strand
CAAACCTTGTCCGATAAATCATGGCGATGGTGAATCGGGGTCTTATCCATAACAAAAACTCCTGCTTAAAAACAACAAAACAGGAAACTTATAACATGCTTTCTATCTCATGACTACACTATCTAGCCAGTGGCAGCATGGATCCCGTCAAAATGACGGTCTTATCATAACCCGCCGCCGCCCAATCCGTCATCGCCTGATGCATGACCGCAGCCGCCCGCAACAGCGCATCGGTGCCAAAGGTGACCAGGATATTGGGGTGGTTAGCGGTTGCGACATGCTGAACCAGCTGTTGCATATAGGTGTCATCAATATCCTTGGAATCGCGCTGTTCCATTTCCAGCAAGTCATAATCGCTGGCGGTCAGGCCAAAGATGGGCTGATACAGGGCGTCCCGCACGGTGTTTTGGGGCGCAGGGGCAAAGGTAACATGGCTGGGTGGGCGTTCCCCCTGCGCAACGGCGCCAATGGTGCCGCCTGTTGTTATAATCAATAAGGGCTTTTGCATGAAATTGTTGCCGTCAATGATATTGTAATCAGTTGTTTGTAAAATGGTAACCATGACCATGACGCCGCCGCCTTTTTCCACGGAATCCCCCCGCTGGTAAAAGCTGGTATTCAGCGCCATAGTCATCATCTTAGCCTATAGCCCATAAGCTGCCTATGCCTTTCACGCCACATTAGCCTGGGAACATTGATGTCAAGCCGCAGCAGCCTGTCTATTCGCGTAAAGCTCAGCCTGATTACCCTGGCCACCTCAATGCTGGCCATGATCGTGACCTATGTCATCCTGGCGGTGTTGACCTGGAATCTGGTTAACCGCGATATCCAGCAACAGGGGGCATCGCTGACCCGCATGATTGCCCTGAACAGCCAGCAAGCGATACGGTTTGAAAATTCCCAACAGGCTCAACAGCTGCTGATGGGTTTAGGCAGCCTGCCCCAGGTTGTTAAGGCACAAATCACCCTGGCGGATGGCACGCCATTAGCCAGTTTCAATTGGCAAAACGAACCAACCTCGGCACCCCAAAAAGGCCTTCTGGAACCCAAAATTGCCAGTTTCACGGAAAAAATCGTTTTTGAGGATGAAACCATTGGTTGGGCACGCCTGTGGATTAACGGTGGGCAGATACTTCAGGATTTCAATATTATTTCTGTTTCATCGGCTCTAATCCTGCTGGGATGTTTTATTGGCGCGCTAATCTTAGCAACCCTTTCCCACCGCTTTATTGCCTTTCCCATCCTAAAACTGGCCATTGGCCTTAAGGTTGTTTCAGGGCAACGGGATTTCTCCGTGCGCCTTGAAAAACAAAGCAATGATGAGATTGGGGTGTTGGTGGATGGCTTTAACGACCTGCTGACCCAAATTCAACAAAGAACCTCTGCCCTATCCAAGGCCAATAAAGAGATGGAGGTGGTGGCGGTTGAAGCGCAACGGGCGCAACAAAAAGCTGAACAGGCCAACATCGCGAAATCCAGCTTTTTGGCGCGGGTCAGTCATGAAATTCGCACCCCCATGAACGGCATTTTGGGCATGTCTGATTTGTTGCGCCAAACCGAGCAAAGCAGCCAACAGCGCCATTATACTGAGGTCATTCGATCCTCAGGAAAAAATTTGTTAATGTTAATCAATGATATTCTAGACTTTTCCAAAATTGAGGCCGGCAAAATGAGCTTGGCCGACATTCCCTACAACATTTACGAATTGGTTCAGGAGGTTTGTCAGTTCCTGTCGCTTCAGGCGCACAAAAAGGGGGTGGAGATTCTGTATTCCGTCACGCCCAACACTCCCATGATGTTGCGCGGCGACCCCTATCGATTGCGGCAGATTTTGATCAACCTGCTGAATAACGCTATTAAATTCACCGAAAGGGGGGAAATCGTCGTTAAAGTGGTGGGAACAGCAAACAGCGACGGAACCATCCACCTAAGAATTGATGTGCGCGATACCGGCGTTGGCATTGAACAGGCGGTGCAAGACAAAATTTTTGAGGCGTTTTCCCAGGCGGATGAGGAAACCAGCATCCGCCATGGGGGAACAGGCCTTGGCCTGTCGATTGTGCGGCAGCTGATTACCCTGTTCGGGGGGGAGATGGGGGTGTTAAGCGCCCTGGGCTATGGCTCCACTTTCTGGATTGAATTTAATCAGGCGGTTGGATCTTACGGCGATGCCATTACCCTGGATCTACGCGATCGCTATCACGCAACCGATGTGGTGGTTTGCAGCCCGAACAGCAGCCTATGCGGTATTGTGCAGGATATGTTGTTGGCTCTTGGCATTAAAGGTCGCAACATCAGCACCCTTGATCTGCTGATAGACAACGCCCAACGATCCAAACATCACCTGATTATCATGGATGTTGGCCTGGGGGATCCATCGCCCGCAATGACTAAGCTGAATCGCTACCTTGAACAGCATCCTGAGGATGCGGTCATGCTGTTGGCCTCTTACAACGAAGAGATGGCGGAACGGCAGGGGGATGAACATTTTCCCAAATTGTACAAACCCTTCAGCTATCATGATTTGCAAAAAACCCTACTGGGCGAAACCCTGATTCCCCAGGGTGGCCGCCAGGATAAGGGCGAGATGCCGGCTGTGCGGCCGCAATTCCAGGCACGATTGCTGCTGGCTGAAGACAATCCCGTGAATCAGGAAATTTCTGGATCCCTGGTGCGCAGCTTTGGTTGCCGCTATGACCTGGCGCAGGATGGTCATCAGGTTTTGTCCTATCTGGCGCATAACCGCTATGACGCCGTGTTGATGGACTGTGAAATGCCCTCCATGAATGGCTTTGAGGCCACCAGGGAAATTCGTCAGCGCGAAGCGGCGGGCGATTGTTTTCAAACCGATCAAAGCCGCGCTGTCCATGCCATAGTGCCGATCATTGCTGTCACCGCCCTGGCCGTAATCGGGGATGAGGAGCGGTGCCGCCAAGCTGGCATGGACGATTACCTAAGCAAACCTTTTGGATCCCCAGAATTGTGGCGCATCCTGGATCGCTGGCTAAGCCCCGCAGCAAGAATAGAAGCGGATACCACGCCGCCCATCAACAATCCTATTGTGCCGTCAGCGCCTGAAGCAGAGGTTGTGGAATCATTGCCCGATCAGCCGCAACCCTTTGCCTCAGCCGATTGTGTTTTAATCCATAAGAAACTTGAGGAAATCGCCGCATTGGGCGGGGGTGGTGACGAGGGCGTAGCCTTTGTTGAAAAAATTATCAGCCTGTTTCTAACCGATACCGATGCCTCTATTCATGTTATTGATCAAGCACTTATTGACCAAGATGGACAAGCCGCTTCGGCCGCCGCCCATAAAATTAAATCGGCCGCCGCCAACATTGGCGCAATGAGCCTGTCATTCCACGCAAAAGAAATTGAACTTAACGCCAGAAATCAGTTAAATTCAAATCTGGAGTACCACCTCAGCAGTCTTAGGCAAGAATTCTTATGCGTTCAACAGGACCTTTCCCGCCTATTGGCCTTCCCCCAGTAGGCACCAACTCTGAAGAGACGCGGTCGACAGCTCAATTGCTGGAAATGCTCAGCCGTATGCCACGGCTGGTCGGGGGGGCGTCGCCATCTATTTTGGTGGCCGAAGACGACATGATGACCCGCATGCTGATGCGTAAGGCGCTGGTGCAGGCTGGCTATCAAGTCTTAGAGGCTGAGAATGGCTACAGCGCCCTCAAAATGTTTGATCAGCAGCGCCCCGATGTTGTCCTGCTGGACGTGATGATGCCCCAAATCGATGGATTTTCGGTCTGTGAGGAAATTCGCCAACGTCCTGGTGGCGACAGCGTGCCGGTGCTGATTGTCACGGGGTTAGAAGATATTGATTCTATTACCCGCGCCTATGATGTGGGCGCCACCGACTTTATTACCAAACCGATTAACTGGATGGTGCTTAGTCACCGTGTCCGTTACGCCCTAAGGGTCAGCCAAGCGCAAGAAGAAATGCTGAAAAATCAGGCGCAGCTGGTGGCCGCCCAACGCATTGCCCATATGGGCAATTGGGAATGGCAATTAGAGGGGCAGAATGTTTTGGACTTTTCTGTAGAAGCCAGTCGCATTTTGGGATTGTCGGAGGAACCTAAGCAATTCGCTCTGCCCGAACTTTATGGGCTGGTTCACCCCGATGATCTGCCCACGGTTAAAGAGTTTTTTGAGGGGCTACGCCACAACCAACAACCCGCAGCCATCGACCATCGTATTGTTCTGCCCAACATGGCTGAGCGGGTGGTGCATCAGGTGGCAGAAATTCGCCAAAGTGATGATGGCCGCCAAACCGTGCTGGGAATTATTCAGGATATCAGCGAGCGTAAACGGGTTGAGGAAATGTTGCGGGTTACCCAATTTTCTGTCGACCGCGCCGCCGATGCCATTTTCTGGACCGATCCCGATGGCAGCATTCTGTATGTTAACGACGCCGCCTGCCGCAGTTATGGGTACAGCAGGGACGATTTGTTGATGATGAAATTCGATGACCTTAGCCTGGCTAATGAGCCAGAGGATTGGGAAACCTATTGGAACAACCTGATTAACCAAGGATCTTTTAAGATTGAGCGTCGCCATAAGACCCAGGATGGCGGCAGCATGGTGGTGCAAATCACATCAAACTATCTGAAATACGGCGATCGAGAATACAACTGCTCTTTTATTCAGGATATTACCGCCCGTAAGCAGGCTGAGGATGAATTGCGCACCGCCAAGGAACAAGCGGAGATTGCCAGCCGAACCAAATCCGAATTTCTGGCCAATATGAGCCATGAGCTGCGCACCCCGCTGAACGCCATTATTGGGTTTTCGGATGTGTTACGCAAACAGATGTTTGGCGATTTGGGCAACGAAAAATACCTTGAATATTCGTCGGATATTAACACCAGTGGCCAACACCTCCTGCATGTTATCAACGACATATTGGATCTTTCCAAAATTGAGGCGGGCAAGTTTGTGATCAGCGAACACCCCTTTAGCATTCCCAAATTTGTGGCGGCCGCTATGCGAATTGTTCAGGGCGGCGCCGATACCTCTGAACTGCGGTTGTCCAGCAGCCTTCCTGACAATCTACCCGCCCTTAGGGGAGATGAACGGGTATTGACCCAAGTGCTGCTGAACCTATTGTCCAACGCGGTTAAATTTACCCCTAAGGGTGGAAGGGTGACGGTAACTGTTGCCATCGCCAAGGATGATAATCTGACCATTGAGGTTAAAGATACGGGGATTGGGATAGCGCCAGAGGATATTCCGCGCGCCCTGTCACCCTTTGTGCAGATTGACAGCTCCCTATCCCGTCGATACTCCGGCACGGGTCTAGGGCTGCCGCTATCCAAAAAATTGGTGGAGCTGCACAATGGAACGCTGGCAATAGATAGTGTTTTGGGCGTTGGAACAAATGTTATTTGCACATTCCCAGCGGATCGTTTGTTGTGGCCATCCGATGATAAAACCTCTAAACAAAATCATCGATCCAAGCCAGCAACCAATCCAAACAGCAGTGCTGATGACAACGATGATCACGCAGCACCCGCAACTTCTGCCACCCCCGCCAACCATAAATCCAAGCAGTTAGCCGAACCGTTATCATGAGCGAATCTTCCACTACACAACCGATTGCCTGGGTCTTACTAGCCTCCCATAGCGAAGGCTATCGCCTGATTAACGCCAGCAAAAATTTCATAGCCTATCTGGGGATGGAGGTTATTCAGGTAGCCGGCAAGGATTTGTGGGAATTGTTAAAAGACGATGCCCACGCCCCTTTGCGGACGCAATTGCGCAACGTGTTGGCACATCCCGATCAAAGCAGCCAAGCCTTTTTAAACTGGCCAAAGTTCAGTGCGCATTTTGAGTTAACCCCCTGCACCACACCCCAAGGCATTTACCTAATCCTTAAGGATATTTCGTCAAATCTTGGCCAGGATCAGGTGCAGCAAAACCAACAAATTATCCTGCAAAACTGGGCACGCCATTGGGCGGCCATGGTACTGATTTTGGATGTACCAGGATTGATCGTATCTGGGGTTGAGCATTTGCCAGCTGATTTTTTGTGGCTACAACCATCCACCATGATAGGCCACAGCCTTTTTGATCTGTTCGGCGATGTTATCGGCAATAAAGCACAAGGCCTTTTGGAACAAAGCCAGGCCAGCAGCGATGTGATTGAACCGCAACCGGTAGTGATTGAACATGCCAACATCAAATTGTTTAGCCTGCTTAGCGTTTTTGCTCTGAGCCCCGAACGCGCCATCATGGTGTTGGCCAAAAGCCCTACCGACCTGATGGAAATGCAGCAGATGAAAGCCAGTAAGGAGTTGGCCGAAACCCTAAACCGATCCAAGTCATTCTTTTTGGCCAATATCGGGCATGATCTGCGCACCCCGCTAACCGCCATTTTGGGCTTTGCGGAATTGATGGCCGAACCTGGCGATGCCGCCAAAGATCCAGAAAAAGTCATGGAGTACGCCAGCTTTATCCATGAAAGCGGTTCAAGCTTGTTAAAAATTATCAACGATATCATTGACTTATCTAGAATCGAGACAGATCGATACGATATGCGTGAGGGGCCCGTTGATCTGAATAGTCAGGTACGTACCGTCCAAAAACAGCACGAACGGCTGTTGGCTAGCAAAAAGCTTGAAGTTCAACAGCAGCTGGCGGCTATTCCTATTTTGCGCGCTGATGTGCGTGCCATCAAACAAATCCTGACCAACCTAATCTCCAACGCCATTAAATTTTCACCGGTGAGCAGCAAAATTACCGTTCAAACCGAAATTGATGAAAATTTTTGCATTAATCTGCTTGTTCGGGATAAAGGGACGGGCATGAATGCCCAACAAGTTCGGCGCGCCCTGATTCCCTATGCCCAATTCGATACATCGCTTCATCGCAAACAGGGGGGCACAGGGCTGGGTCTGCCCCTGATCCGTGCCTTAGCGGAGCTGCATCACGCCAAGCTAAAAATCAAAAGCGATCCCGATACAGGCACAGAGTTTCGGATTGTCTTTCCGGCGGAGCGCAACATTGTTGCCGCACAATAGCCCTGAGCACGATGCCAGCAGATGGCTTGCACCACGGCTTTATGCGGGGCTTTTTCTTATAAGCCTACTGATGTTTTCCCCTTTCGCCATCGCGGATGATGTTCCTGCATCCGCAACAGCAGCGGGCGGCAAGGCATCGCTTAACGTGCCGATAACCAAAGGTTGTCGTGAGGTGGGGGTTATCACCAATGATGCAGAGGCCGCCTATCAACCCGGCATTGATGCCGATGGTCAGCCGGTAGTGCCCGCCGATATCTCTGCAGAATCTGATGAAGCCGGTTATGGACAATACCAACAAGGCAGCCCGTCTGAACGTCAGCCCAATCCCACCTTGCCGGATAAGGTGCGGGTAACCATCAAAGCCCCCTTCCCCCAATCGCAACTGGTGCCTGGCACCGACCCCGAAATAACGGTTACCACCGTGGATGTCGATATTCGTCCCAAAAACCCCACGACGGTCATTTGCCCTGAGGGTATGGAGCCCATACCACGATCCAGCAAAAAGCGCCCTTAGCCCTAACCAAGGCAATAATCTTCGTTGACCTGTATGGGCGTTAGGCTGGCAGACCTAGGCAGCAGGGGGATCAAACCAGCCGATATGGCCATCGGGGCGGCGGTAAACCGCATTCAGGCGACCGTGGGCGGAGTTGCGGAACAGCAGAACGGGCAAATCCTCAAGCTCTAGACGCATGGAAGCATCCGACACCGTCAATTCATTAGCGATAAAGCCATTTTCGGCAATGATGGTCGCGTGTTGCTGATCCGTGTTGCTGTTATCGGCAGCGGGCGGGGTGACAGCCAGGTTGGACAGAATGGCGGGCACAGCCTCATGCGGCGCCTTATTGGCATGGTGATCGCGCAGGCGGTCTTTGTAACGGCGCAACCGCTGATCCGCCTTATCCAGGGCAGACAGAAAGGCGCCCAGCACACGGTCATCATTGGCGCTGCTTTTGATAAACAGATGTTCCCCCAGGTGCAGGGTCACATCGCTGCGAAACAGGCGACCATCTTTGGTAATGGTGACATGCGATTCCAGCGGATGCGAAAAATATTTGCCCACAATGGTGTTCACCTCGGTTACGATTTTCTGCCGAAGTGTTTCACGAATTTGAACTTTTTTGCCGGTGACGATAACTTGCATTGCAAAACCCCTTTTATAGATGTTTTCAAAATCGATGGGAACGAAAGATTACCTTATCAGCTTTTTTCGAACTTAGCATGACAAAATTGCTTAGCTGTGTTAAAAAGATTGGATGACAAAAAAGGGGCGATTATAACGCCCAAAGCTTTCGGGATAGAGAACTGGTGGTGACAATTGTTTGCGGGCATCAACCCCTGCCCAGCTCATTGCATGGTGCCAGCGCCCTTATCGGAAATTTTGATGGCATGCATCGGGGTCATTGCGGCATTATCCGCACGGTGGTAGCCGAGGCCGCGGCGCATGGCCGCCCCAGCCTGCTGATTACCTTTGATCCCCACCCCTTTCAGGTGTTGCGGCCAACCGCCCCCCCCATGCGGCTGTTAAGCAACCAACAACGATCCAATTTTGCGGCGCAACTGGGTCTGGATGGGCTGGTACAGCTGCCCTTTGACCAACAGATGCAAAACATGACGGCCGAATCCTTTGTGACGGATCTGCTGGTTGATCGCCTAAAAATTGCCTCCATCACCGTGGGTCAGGATTTTCGCTTTGGCAATCAGCGCGGCGGCGATGTAGCGCTGCTGGCCTCTTTGGCGGCGGCGGGACAATACACGCTAAACCCGCTGGAAAAACTGCTGGCCAGCGATTCCCCTATCTCCTCCTCCCGCATTCGCACGCTAATTAGTGAGGGGTTGGTTGAGGCAGCGGCCGACCTGCTGGGGCGCCCATGGAGCCTGCAGGGCACTGTGGTGCATGGGTCGGGGCGGGGAGGCGATGTGTTGGGCTATCGCACCCTAAACCTGCGGCTGGGCGACTATCTACGCCCACGCCTTGGTGTTTACGCGGTCTGGGTCAGTCTGCCCGGCTATGATAAGCCGCAGGCGGGCGTGGCCAACATCGGGGTGCGCCCAACCTTTACCAGCGCGGATGGTCAGGCCAAACCAATTGTTGAGGTGCATTTGTTCGACAGCCTGGCCAATCTGTATGATCAGGCGGTTGAGGTGCATGTGATGGCCTTTTTGCGCGATGAACAGCGTTTTGCCGATGCAGATGGCTTGCGCGAACAGATTCGCCATGATTGCATAGCGGCACAGGCCGCCCTTGGCCGCAACCCTATCCCCCCTGCCACCCTGGCGGCATCATTTTTATCGCCCCAATTATCATGAGTTTGCCATGAGCCAAGACTACAAAAACAGCGTTTTTCTGCCGAAAACCAGCTTTGCCCTGCACACCAAGCTGCCAGAGATGGAGGCGCGGTTGTTGGCGCAGTGGGAACAGGCAGGGCTGGCAGCTCAGTTGCGCGACGCCAACAAAGGTAAGGGTTCGTTCGTGCTGCATGACGGCCCCCCCTATGCCAATGGTCCGATCCATGTTGGCCATGCCCAAAACAAAATTCTGAAAGACATGACCAACCGCCTGCAACGGATGGCGGGCAAGCAGGTGGTGTATGTGCCAGGATGGGACTGTCACGGCCTGCCGATTGAGTGGGAGGTGGAGAAGCAATACCGCGCCGCCAAACAATCAAAGGATGACGTGCCAGTGTTGGAATTTCGCGCCAAATGTCGGGAGTTCGCCGCCAAATGGGTGGGGTTGCAATCCGCGGAGTTTCAGCGGCTGGGCGTGGACGGGGTGTGGCAACAACCCTATCTGACCATGGATTTTTCGGCAGAAAGCGTGATCGCGCAGCAGCTGTTGGCCTTTAAGCAACGCGGGCTGGTCTATCGTGGTCGCCGTTCGGTCATGTGGTCGGTGGTGGAGAAAACCGCCCTGGCGGAGGCTGAGGTGGAGTATCATGACCACAGCAGCACGGCGGTGACCGTGCGCTTTCCCCTGGTGTCGGTATCCGCGCCCGAACTGGCCGGTGCCTATGCGGTTATCTGGACAACCACGCCCTGGACGCTGCCCAGCAATCGCGCCATCGCCTATAACCCCGACATGACCTATCTGCTGGTGGAGCTGCAGACCGCTGACCCCAACGGTGCATGGGCGGCGGGAGATCGGCTGTTGGTGGCGGAGGCCTTGCAGGAATCGTTGACGGCCGCCCTCAGTCAAACAGCGGGTGTTCCCGTGACCATGAAGCAGCTGCACCACCTGCATGGCAAGGATCTGAGTGGCAGCATCGCCTGTCACCCGCTGCATGGGCAGGGCTATGAGCAGCAGGTGCCACTGTTGCCCGCCGAGTTTGTGACGGCGGAGCAGGGGACGGGGTTGGTGCATATCGCGCCCGCCCATGGCCAGGATGACTTTATCCTAGGGCAGCAGTTTGGGCTGAATCTGGATCAATATGTCGGCGACGATGGGGTTTATGATGCCACCACCCCGCTGTTCGCTGGCCACCATGTGTTTAAGGTTGCGCCCGTGGTGCTGGAGGCGTTGCAGGCGGCGGGCGCCCTGTTGCATCAGCAGGAGTATGTGCACAGCTATCCCCATTCTTGGCGGTCGCGCGCGCCCCTGATCTTCCGCACCGTGCCGCAATGGTTTATCGTGATGGATCAAAAGGATAGCGACGGCAAAACCCTGCGCGATACGGCCAAGGCAGCGATTGAGGCGACGGATTGGTACCCCGCGGTTAGCCGGAATCGTATCAGCAGCATGGTGGCGGGGCGCCCCGATTGGTGCATCAGCCGCCAACGCACCTGGGGCGTGCCCATCCCCTATTTCGTTCGCAAAAGCGATCAGCAGTTGTTGGCGGATACCGCCGTCGATGCCCGCATTGTGCAGTTGTTTGCCGAGCATGGCGCGGATGCCTGGTACAGCCTGCCCGCCAGTGCCTTTCTGGGCGACGGCTACAACGCCGATGAGTATGAGCAGGTGATGGATATCGTTGATGTGTGGTTCGAAAGCGGCGTGACCCACGCCTTTGTGCTGGCTGAGGCTGGCAAGGACAAATGGCCAGAGCTTAGTTGGCCAGCGGATTTGTATTTGGAGGGGTCGGATCAGCATCGCGGGTGGTTCCAATCCTCCCTATTGGCCAGCTGCGGGCTGCATAGCCGCGCGCCCTATCAGGCGGTGATGACCCACGGTTTCGTGATGGATGGGGATGGGCGCAAAATGTCGAAATCCCTGGGCAATGTCATCGCGCCGCAGGAGGTGGTACGGCAACATGGCGCCGATGTGCTGCGGCTGTGGGTGGCGACCAGCAATACGGCGGAGGACACGCGGATCAGCCCGCAAATCCTGCAATCCACCAGCGATATGTACCGCCGTTTCCGCAACACCCTGCGCTATCTGCTGGGCGCGCTGGAGGGGTGGGTGCAGCCTGCACAGGAGATTCCTTATGACCAGCTGCCCCCGTTGGAGCGGGTGGTGTTGGAGCAATTGAGGCACTTTGCGAATTCACCAACCGTCGACTTTGACTGGCCAAGTTTTATCCATGACCTGCATCATTTTTGCGCGATGGAGCTGTCGGCGACCTATTTCGATATTCGTAAGGACGTGTTGTATTGCGATGGGCTGGATAGTCCCACCCGCCACGCGACTCTGCAGACTTTTGCCAAGATTTTTGACTATCTGGTTCGCTGGCTTGCCCCCGTGTTGGTCTTCACGGCGGAGGAGGCCTGGGGCACCCGCTATCCCCAGGGTCATAACGGGGTAAACAGTGTTCATCTAACGGGGTGGGGGAAAATAGAAGACCATGTAGTTGCGCCAGCTATTCCTTTGCCGTCTTCCCCGAATAAAACCACAACAACCGAAACCGATTTGCTTCGTGTGTGGCATAGAATACAGATGCTGCGTCGTGTCGTGCTGGGCGGGTTGGAGCAGGCGCGGCAGCAGAAACTGATCGGATCAGGCCTGCAGGCGGCGGTGACGCTCTATTTGGATGAGGCGGCGCTGAAGGACGACCAGCAACAACTCATCCAGCAGAAACCCATCATCGAGAAAGCCTTAGAACTGTTCAACCTGGCAGAGGTGGCGATTGTTTCAGCCGCTAAGGTGGTATGGGAATCGGCGCCAGCGGAGGCCTTTAGGCTGGCCGATGTGCCCCATGCGGCGGTGGTGGTCAACCTGGCCGAGGGTGACAAATGCGGGCGTTGCTGGAAAGTGCTGCCGGAGGTGGGCAGCGTGCCTGCGCATCCCGACCTGTGCGGCCGCTGCGCCACTGTGGTCGCCGCGCAACCGCTTCAGTCTTCTGTCGCCGATGTGGCTTAAGCTCCTTGGTCATTCTCCCCCTTGTGGGGAGAATCTATGGGCGGTTCGCACCTGTAAGGTGGTTTCTGATTAGAGATCCTACCCATAAAGGGTAGGATGACACTGAGGGACGGGAATGGCGGAGCAGAATAAAAAAGGTCGTCATTTCCGCGAAGGCGGAAATCCACCAACCGTAGCCGCGTAACCTGGCCGTCCCAGTGTATGGATCCCCGCGTGCGCGAGGATGACGACAGAGAGACAGGAATGACACGGTTTTCTCTTGGTTCTGCCTTGTTACATCCCCCCTTCCAAAATACCGGGCAACCACCGCAAAAATCGCAATGATTTTTTGGTAAAGCTGCGGTAAACTGTTCCAACGCGCCCTTAGCTCAGTGGATAGAGCAGCAGCCTTCTAAGCTGTTGGTCGGTGGTTCAAATCCACCAGGGCGCACCAGTTTTTTGCGGGCAGAAGCCGCCCCCCCCCTAAACCACCAGCAGCAACCCCTCCAGCCGTTTCAGCTCATCGCGCCATTTGGCGGCCTGTTCAAATTCCAGAAGCATGGATTTAAATTAAGCCGACACTTTGTCTGGTTTTTTGCATATAGTTGAAACATCCAAAATTTTGATAAAGTCTGATTTTTTTTCAGATCTTTTTTTAATCTCTATGGATTCGTCTAACAAAGTTTTACTACTAACTATTATTCTGTTGGAAATGCCTATCAAATCACAATCGGCTAACTTTTCACCCGCCTTAAGATGTCTGTCGTCGTAAAGCACAGACATTCCAGTGTTTTTTATTAGGTAATATACATCGTCCGCAGCTTTTCTTTCCTCTTCGCTACCAGTCAACGCAACAAGATGAAAATCAAAAGGGCTTATCTCTTCAGGCCATACAAGTCCCCTATCATCACTCAAACACTCTGCAACTGTCCCCATTAGACGACTTGATCCGATACCGTAACAACCCATATGAATTTTTTGATTGATACCAAATGTATCTGCATAAGTTTTAGAAAATGCATCTGTAAATCTGGTTCCCAGTTTAAATATGTTCCCAACTTCAATTGCCTTAACCTCTTCAAGATCATCAATAGATTTTTGATTGAAAATGTCTTTTATTAATGATTTTTCATTAATAATTTCTCTATTAACGGCAACATCTGTTTGAGGCAAACAAAATATCGTATCCTCACCATAAGGTGTAATTGTCTGGAATTCATGAGAAAAATCACAAAAAGCTCCACCAGAAGCATAAGTAAGAAGGGTTTGATCGCCAAGACCACAACGACTAAAGATTTTTTTGTACGCTATGATTACACGGTCATAAAATTCATCAAGATCTTGTGAGGTGGCATGAAATGAATACATATCTTTCATTCGAAATTCACGCCCACGCAGCAATCCTGATTTTGCACGAGCTTCATTGCGAAATTTTGTTTGTATTTGGTAAACAGCCTTAGGAAGATCGCGATACGATTGCACAAAGCTCGTTACTAACGGTGTTACAACCTCTTCATGGGTGGGCCCCAGCGTTAAGTCTCTATCTCCATGACCTTTGAAGCGAAAAAGAACATCTAGCTTTTGCCAACGATCAGTTTGTTCCCAAATTTCTTTAGGCTGCAATGATGGCATCAAGATCTCTTGGCCGCCTACAGCATCCATCTCTTCACGAATAATAGCTTCTATCTTGTTTAATACCCGCAAGCCAAGTGGCAAATATGAGTAAACACCAGCCATCAATTTGTCTATGTAGCCCGCTCGAGTTAAAAATTGAGCATTGCGACTTATATCGCTACGACTTGCCTCACGACTGGTTTGCGTAAACAGCTTACTTAGACGCATATTAATTTTCCCTCGAAAAAACAATTTTTTGGAAACAGATTCATACGGATTTACAGCCTCCCGTCGGAGTGGCTAAATCTTCGAAATGTTTTGCCCATGCAAGTTTACACTTCTACCACCCCTAAACCACCAGCAGCAACCCCTCCAGCCGTTTCAGCTCATCGCGCCATTTGGCGGCCTGTTCGAATTCCAGGTCGGCGGCGGCGCGCAGCATGTTGGCCTGGGCGGCGGTGATCTGTGCCTTAAGCTCATTCCCGCTAAGCTGCGGCACATCATCCCCGCCTTTATCACCAGCCTTGGCGCTGTCGCCATAAACGGCGGCCAGCAGGTCGGCAACATCCTTATGCACCGTGCGCGGGGTAATGCCGTGGGCGGTGTTGTAGGCAATCTGTTTGTCGCGGCGGCGGCTGGTTTCGCCCAGGGCGGCGGCCATCGAACGGGTGGTGCGATCGGCGTACAGCAGCACCCGCCCCTCAGCATTGCGGGCGGCGCGGCCAATGGTTTGAATCAGCGAGGTTTCGGATCGCAAAAACCCCTCCTTATCCGCATCCAAAATCGCCACCAGGCCGCATTCGGGGATGTCCAACCCCTCCCGCAGCAGGTTGATGCCGACCAGCACGTCAAATTTGCCCAGCCGTAGGTCGCGGATAATCGCAATCCGCTCCAACGTTTCGATGTCGGAGTGCAAATAGCGAACTTTCAGCCCATGATCGAACAGATAGGTGGTCAAATCCTCCGCCATTTTTTTGGTCAGGGTGGTGACCAGCACGCGAAAACCTGCGGCAATCGTCGCCTGGCACTCCGTCATCAAATCATCGATCTGGTTGGCGGTCGGTTTGATGATGCAGGGTGGGTCGATCAGGCCGGTAGGGCGCACCAGCTGTTCGATAAAGGCTCCCCCCGTTTGCGCCAACTCCCAGGTTCCTGGCGTAGCGCTAACGCAAATGGTGGGGGGGCGCAGGTTGTTCCACTCATCGAACATCAGCGGGCGGTTGTCCTTGCAGCTGGGCAGGCGGAATCCATAGCCGCTTAAGGTCTCCTTACGCGCCCTGTCGCCCTTATACATCGCCCCCAGCTGCGGCACGGTGACGTGGCTTTCGTCCACCACCAACAGGCTATCGGGGGGCAGATACTCAAACAGGGTGGGGGGCGGTTCGCCAGGCTGCCGCCCGCTGAGATAGCGCGAATAGTTTTCGATGCCGTTGCAGGTGCCGGTGGCGGCCATCATTTCCAGGTCAAAGGTTACCCGCTGCTCAATCCGTTGCGCCTCCACCAATTTGTTGGCGGCGGTGAAGTCGGCAATGGTTTCTTTCAGCTCCACCCGAATCGCCTTAATCGCCTGTTCAATGGTGGGGCGGGGGGTGACATAGTGGCTGCCGGCAAACAGGCGCACTTCACGCAAATTGGCGGTGACGGTGCCGGTCAGCGGGTCAAACTCCTTAATCGTCTCAATCTCATCGCCAAACAGCCCGATACGCCAGGCGCGATCCTCCGCATGGGCGGGAAAAACCTCAATCACATCGCCGCGCACCCGAAATTGGGTGCGGGTCAGGTACAGATCGTTGCGCTGATACTGCATCTCCACCAACTTGGCCAGCAGGGTGTTGCGCCCCAGTTCAGCGCCAACCTTCAGAGGCAGCGACATCCGCTCATAGGCCTCGGGCGAACCTAAACCGTAGATGCAGGAGACGCTGGCAACGATGATGACGTCACGCCGTTCCAACAGCGAACGGGTGGCGCTGTGGCGCATGCGGTCAATCTGTTCGTTAATCGACGATTCCTTCTCAATATAGGTGTCGGTGCGCGGCACATAGGCTTCGGGCTGGTAATAATCGTAGTAGGAGACAAAATATTCGACCGCGTTTTCGGGAAAAAAGGCCTTAAATTCGCCATACAGCTGCGCGGCCAAGATTTTGTTGGGCGCCAACACCAGGGTGGGGCGGGACAAGGCGGTGATGACGTTGGCAATGGTAAAAGTCTTACCACTACCGGTCACGCCTAACAGCACCTGGTCGCGCTCATGCTGCGCCAATCCGTCGAGCAAGGATGCGATTGCAGCGGGCTGATCCCCCGCCGGCGGCCAATCGGCTTTTAACCTGAATATCGGGGTATGTACCGCACTTAATTCTCTTTTAATCATGGATAAGGTAACATCTAAAGGTGGGTGTTGAAGGTGTGGTATGACTTCTGTAACCTTAACAGAAAACGCATTTTGACCGAAGGTTAAAGAGAGAAAACGATGGACGCATCGGTAGTTCAGTTTGCCAATCTTTTTCGCAATGGATCGTCGCATATTTTTAATTGTCGGGATCTGAGCCATAAGATTGCTATGGATGGCGACAATAAACTGCTGTTTAAGACTCCAACGCTTAACCGTGCCGTTTTTCTGAAATTACCGCTTGAGGTGCGACAATCCGCTGCTAGCCGTGAGGGAATGGGGAGATTTGAAACCAAAATCTATCTGCCTTTTGAAAATGGACTGGAAAAAGGGGGGCAGACTGTTAATTTCAGCGCGCCCAATTTTCAAGAGGTTATTCGCTCGCTAAGACCTTCCAATCAAACCATCGACCAAGAGGATATGGAACGGGATCAGTTGGTTTTGCATTTGCTAGAAAGCCTACCGTCTCTGGATCCTTTTTTATTAAAAGAAAAATTTCGGCAAGCTGAATTGGACGTCGATGAACGATATTTCACTCTAACAGAAGAAGCCTGGCAAGAAATTAGAAAATTTGTCATGAATAAATTCCGCCCGATGATTGGTTTTGCCTATCCCAATTCTTCACCAAGTGAAATGCACGTTGCCAAGCTTACAGAAACCTTATGGGAAGCAAAAGATGATCCAGATGTTCAAAAAATGATGGGAGTTCTTAGCATACCGCCAGAAAAGATCGAAGATGTCTTATACGCATGGAAAGGTGTTATTTACTACGAATTTGTTTACACAAAAAACAAACAAAAAATAAATTATTTTTTAAAATGGATAGATCAAATAGGAACGCAACTCGGCGGAATCACACCAACGATGAAAGAATGCAGAAATGGAATTCGCACAAAGCTTGCAAACAATATTTCTGCAATGATGCCGATATTACTAGAGCATAAAAATGCCTATGATGAGCTTTTTATTCACAAAAGAAATGCCAAACCTTTTGTTTCTTTTATTAGCCAATGCAGCAATCAGTTCTACGCTTTATCAACAACAGTTGGCCAGCTTATGATTATAATTCAGATATGGAACGATTTTAATCTAAGAACAAATCCATATAAGTCTAATGTTTATCAAGTCAATAAATTTTTTGAAAATCTTAATGGAAATATTTTTTAGAATAGGAAACAGATTAATATGGATAACCTAGTTTCGCCTTTCACCTCCATTTTTCAAAATGGTTCATCCCATATTTTTAACTGCCGAGACTTAACCAATAAAATTGTATTAAAAAACAAACAAAACTTTATAATCTCTCCTGCATCTGTTTTTTTGTTTAAGAATATGACACTGAACCGTGCAGTTTATATAAAAATACCATTTGTCAACAAAGATAAGCTGGCTTACAGGCGCAAAGTTTCTGGCTGTTTTGAAACCAAATTGTACCTGCCATTTGAAGATGATCTTATTCGCGGTGGTCAGACTATCAATTTCAGCGATTCCAAATTTTATACAGTGATTCATAGTCTGCGATCATCAGGCAATCAATTCAGCGCCGAAGAAGTGGCCAGCGATCAAAAACGTCTGAAGATCATTGAAAAATTACCGTCGCTAGATCCCTTTTTATTAAAAGAGAAATTCCGACAAGAAGGTATAGAAGTTGATGATGATTACTTCTCTGTTTCCAAAGATGCCTGGCTGGAAATACGCAAATTCGTAATGGGAAAGTTTCGCCCATTAATTTTGTTTGCTTATCCTGGCCAAGAACCCACAAAAGATCAAATCAATAACTTAACAGACATGCTATGGGAATCTCGTGATAACCCCGAAATTGAAAAGATGATGCAGGCTCTTGGTGTTCCAAAAGAAAAAATACCTGAAGTTTTGTATGCCTGGAAAGCCCTTATTTACTATGAATTTCTTTATATTAAATACAATGACAAAAGCAAACAACTTCTAAGTTGGCTTGACCAGTTGCCACATCAATTGGGATTTTTAACCCCAATGTTAAAAGCCAGCCGTGATATGATTCACAGCTATTTATCAGACAATATCAGCTCTTTTCTCCCTATTCTACAAGAGAGCAAGCATTCTTATGATGAGCTGTTTATTCACAAGAAAAATGCTCAGCCTTTTGTAAATTTTCTAGGAGATTGCCAAAAGCATTTTTTTGATATGTCCTCAACCCTTGGGCAGGTCATTATTTTTTTGCAAATTTGGCAAGATTTTTGTCTGCGTGGCAATCCCCACAAGGCTTCGCTAAGTCAGGTTAAAAATCTGTTTGAAACAATTGAGCAAAATATTCTTTAGATCCATTTTTACACTGCCTCCGGTTGGACAAGATGATGCCCTAATCCCCCTAAAACCTTTCGGGCAGGGGTTGGGGGGTGCCGCTGATGCTGGCAAAAGCGCTAAGGGCGCGCCCGCGTGCCTGAGAGTGATCCACAATCGGATGTGGATAATCCTGACCCAACTTTAGGCCAATGGCATCCAAAATCTTGCTCGGCGCTGTCCAAGGTTGGTGAAGATAGGCGTTGGGCAGACGCGCCAATTCGGGCACCCATCGGCGTACATACAGGCCATCGGGATCAAACTGGCTGCCCTGCAACATTGGATTAAATATGCGGAAATAGGGCGCGGCATCGGCGCCACAGCCCGCCACCCATTGCCAACTGGCTGGATTGCTGGCAGCATCGGCATCGACCAGGGTATCCCAAAACCAAGCCTCCCCCCGTTGCCATGGTTGCAGCAGGTGTTTGACCAGAAAGGAGGCGGTAATCATTCGCACCCGATTGTGTTGCCACCCCGTCGTCCACAATTCGCGCATTCCCGCATCGACAATGGGATAGCCGGTCTGTCCCCGCTGCCAAGCCTGCAACAGGGTGGAATCCTCCTGCCACGGGAAGTTGGCAAAGGCAGGGCGCAACGGGCGGCTGGCCAAATCGGGATTGATGACCAGCAATTGATAGGAAAATTCCCGCCAGCCAACCTCGCTTAAGAACTTATCAATCGGTTTTTGCCAGCTTCCACCCCCTGATACATCCTGTGCATGCAACAGCTCTTGCAGGCTGTGATACAGCTGCCGCGGGCTGATTTCCCCCCAGTGCAGGTGGGGCGACAGGCGGCTGGTGGTCACATCGCCTGGCACATCGCGGCGATGGTCATAGTTGGCCAGAGCGCTATGGATAAAGCTGGCCAGCCGCTGTTGCGCCCCAACCTCCCCCGGTTGCCACTGGTCATCAAAGCCGGCCGCCCAATTGGGGCGGGTGGGCAGCAGGCGCCAATCGGCAAGCTGCACCGATGCAACCCCTGCTGGCGGCGGCACCCAGCGCAGGTTTGGCGGGATAGGCAGCGCGGCGGGAATAGTCCCCATCGCCAACAGGGCACGCCAAAAAGGCGTAAATACTTGAAAAAAGCCACCGTTGCCGGTACGCACCGTGCCGGGTGGGTACAGCAGGTTGCCATCAAAGCCTTTGGCCTTACCCCCCTCTGCCTGCATCAGGCTGGACAGCTCGTGCGCATCGGCCTGCCCCGCTGCATCGTAAACATGATTGAACGTTATCTGTTTGGCACCGACAGCTGCCGCCAACGCCGCCAATTGCTTCGCCGGTGATGCATCACCGTTCAGCAGCAACAGCCGCCCCCCCATCGCCGCGATCTGCGCGGATAATGCCGCCAGGCTGTGATGCAGCCACCAACGGCTGGCGCCCCCTATTGGGCGAAAAGCGGTTGGGGAAGCCCCCTTATCCTGCCACACAAAAACAGCCAGCACGGGGTTGCCGCTGGCGGCGGCGGCGGTCAGGGCGGGGTTATCGGCCAGCCGCAAATCCTGACGGAACCAGTGAATGGTTGGGGGTGTGGTCATTATAGTCATTCCACTTTATAAAGTTACAGTGCTGCAAATGCCGCTCAGCCTGCGATACGGTGCTCATGTACGTAAAAGTACACTGCGCTCCATTTCTCATCCGATCGTCATTTTCGCCGTCTGTCAATTTCTAAATTGAAACGACTATAGCGGTTAAGATTGGCGGGTTTCGGCAGTGACGAGACCCTAGGGGCTCACCTCCTTATAACGCCCCTTACTCCAAACATACATGGCAAAGCCTGGATTTTTCAGATCCCCTTTGGCATCCAGGCTGATGGTGCCGTTGATGGTCTGAAAGCTTTGTTGATGCATGGCGGCGGCCACCTTGGCGGGCGTCGGCTTATCAACACTGGCCAGCGCTTGCGCCAGAATTTCAAAGGCAACATAGGTGTTGATGGTATAACCCTCAGGCTCATAATTCTGGGCACGCAGCTGTTCAACCACCGCCTTGGCACTGGGCAGGTTGCGGGCATCGGGGTTCCAGACAAAGCGTGCCCCCTCCCCCCGCTCCCCCGCGATTGACCAGAATTCGGGGGTGGTCAGGGAATCGCCGCCAATCAGCTGCAACTTCAGCCCCTGGTCGGCCGCCTGGCGCAGGATAAGGCCAGCCTCGGTGTGATAGCCCCCAAACACCACCAGGGTAACGCCAGCCTGTTTCAGCTTACTAACAATCGCGGCATAGTCCTTTTCACCCGCGGTAATCGCGTCATCCAGCACGGGGGTAATGCCCTTTGCGGTCAGCGCGCCGCGCACCTCATCGGTAAAGCCTTTGCCATAGGCGCTGCGGTCGTTCAGGATTGCCAGCTTTTTGCCCGCAATCTCCCGCGCCACCACGCCCGCGACAAATTTGGCGCTTTGGTCATCGCGATAGCAGGTACGAAACAGCAGGGGATAGCCCTTATCCGTTAGGCTGGGGTTGGTGGATCCTGGGGTAATCTGCACCATCCCCTCCTCATGATACACATCGCTGGCGGGGATAGAGGATCCCGAACACATATGGCCAACCACATATTTTACCCCCGCAGAGGCCAGCTTGTTGGCCACCGCCACCGCCTGTTTGGGGTCGCAGGCATCGTCCGCTATCACCAATTTGACCTGCTCCCCCTTAATACCGCCAGCCTTATTGATGTTGGCCACCGCCAGCTCCGCCCCGCGCCGAAACTGCTCCCCCGTTGAGGCATAGGGGCCTGTCATCGCGCCAACCACCGCGATGCTGATGTCCGCCTGCGCCCGCCCCTGCCCCAGCAGCAACAGGGCTGTGGCAACCGCCATCAAGCCAACCATCCGCGGCGCCCTTAGGGGACGGAGGGAAATGCAGCGGGGGTGGGATTGTTGTGACATCACATGACCTTTCAACATAGGTTGGCGGAGGGATCGGTAAAACTGCTTAGGGGTAAGGCAACTGCCAATATCCTAGCCCACAACCGCGCCAAAAACCAACAGACTTTTGTTAAGTAAACTCAGGGTGGGCAGGGGGGCTAAATAAGATTGGCGCGGGCTAACGTTACCCCATAACCGCCCCTAAAGATCCTCTGTCCTGAATTCGGTGTAACCCTCATAAAAATAGCTGACATCAATCCCCTTCATAAAGATTTCACGGTCGTGAATTTTATCGGTCAGGGCAGATTGCAACAGGTGCTTAATCTCAACATCTTTTACCACGCTACGCTGCATCGCCGATAGATAGGCCTCCTTATCGACCAGATTCCAATCAACCACCTTTTGAATTTGGGATTTCAACATACAATCCAACCAAATGCGGGTCGCACGGCCACTACCCTCACGAAAGGGGTGGGCGATATTCATTTCAACATATTTTTCGACAATTTCATCAAAGCTGGTGTGGGGCATCGCATCGATATATTGCAAGGACGACGTTAGGTGCATTAGGGGGGCAAAACGAAAATACCCCTTGGCAATATTGACCTGTCGAATTTGACCAGCAAAGTCGCAAACACCCTCAAACAACCATCGATGAATATGCGCCAGGCCAGCAAAAATGCCGACCTCAATCCGATCAATTTCGCCTGTTTCAAAAAGCTTTTTGGCCTTTTGCTTGCTGAATTTTTCCTCGGCACGCGCCAATTCAACTTGGTTGGTGATGTTCAGCTTATTTTCCAAAACCATCTGATGCCCTTTTGTCCCCAACAGCCCGATTGGCGCCCGCTGTTAGCACTTTATGCTATTGCCCCTCATTTTTGAAGAGGGGGGAGGCAGCCCACGTGATAACAAGTCGCTGCGTTTGGGGCATTCGGGATATTCGGGCGGATCATTCAAGCCAATGAACCGCCGCCCTATCCCTTCCTAACGCCTTTTATGGTTTTTACAAATTTTCCTGGGCAATTGTTTGCTTCAGAAATAATTTGTGCTTTTCAAGGAAAACAACTTGCTCTTGCCGAAACATTTCTTTGACAAAAGCACGCCCACCCTGTATTATTAACCAATAATTAGTTATTTCTGCCCAACTCTTTTTGTGTGAGAGGGAAGATTTGAGGCCAAGTTATCGCCGCCGCCTTGTTGCCTTTCTGCTAGCACCTGCGTGGGTTGCGATTAATCAGCCAAGATTGGCTTATGGTAAAGCGGTTGGCCCAGTATTCAACAATCCCTCAGCCGCCGTTTCCTCTCCGCCTAATGGGGCTGGGCAAAACTCTACGCCGCCCCCTGCAGGCACCATTACGCGCAAACATTGCGATGCCGTGAAGCCTTTGGTTCACCCACCCCTATCTTGGGTGGCGATGATTAACGGTGAAGTGGTCGACAGCAAAGATAAAGATATAGCCGCTGATCCTGCCTCCATGATCAAAACCCTAACTTTGGGTTTGCTAGCAGAGCAGGCGACAATTAACGGAATCAATCTTGATGACCCTATTCCCCCTGAGCTTTGGGCACAGGCGATTAACCCCCAGAAAATTGCAGACCCAAAATTAAGCAAGGATCTTAGTCCCTATGCTATAACACCCCAAAACTCCTATCTTTCCGATTTTCGGCCAGAGGTGTTTGAGATTGGCCAAGATGGCTTGCCAAAATCGACACCAACCTATCGTCAGGTTATCGCCCTTATTTATCACAAATCGGACAATGCCTTGGCTCAAGGATCTTTATTGTTTGGGCTTTTTTCTGGCAAGCCTATGTTCTATGCCGAAATGACGGATTCGCTAAACGCCCTGGCTGCTGAACTATCCCCAAACTCCAATAAGCCCTTTTGCCTTTTGTCGGCAAGCGGTTATCCCCATATCGATCATCCTTTAAGAAAGGCTTCTGATGGCCGTCTTATAGCGTATCCCTCACGCACCACCCAAATTACCCCTGAACGACTGGCAAAAATTATTGACAATCTCTTTAAATCAGAGGTTTTTCCTGAAGATTGGCTGCAGATTTTTGGAAACCCCAATATGGTTTTTCATGGCCGTAATTTTCCTGGAAATAACGCAAGTTTTATTGAAGCGGTTCAACCAACCTATCACAAAACCGGTACATCCGATTTGACTTGGGGAGCAGCAACGGTTAAATCCTTCTATGGCATTCGCGCGTTAGTTGTTACTGGCGGAGTAGATGGTCTATTACAGCAGCCATATTTGCTTGGTGTGGCTAAACAAAAAAGCATTGTGATTGCCGAACGCAACCATAGACAGCAAGCAAAAGAACTACTTAGCACGATCTGTCAAGGATCGATGGAAGGTCTATGCCTCGGACAGCCAGCATCCAGCGGATTTTCGCTATTCAGCTTACAGCCATTATCAACCCAGAGAGCCGACAGTCCATTGAACGGTGGCTTCTTGGTAGCCCTAAACCAAGGCCATACCCGCTAAACCACGGGATTCTTAAGAATTTCGGCCAGTTCTTGATAGCCATCGGCCAGGCTGGCGCGTTCGTGGCGGTCTTGCGACAGGAAATGTTCCAACGGTTCATGGAACAAAATCGCCTCATCAATCTGGGGGTCGCTGCCGCGGCGATAGGCGCCCAGCCGGATCAGCTCCGCCATGTCTTCATAGCTCGACAACAGCTGGCGGGCGTGGCGCAACAGCTGCGTCTCCTCCTTACTGTTGCAGCCAGGCATGGTACGGGAAATGCTGCGCAAAATGTTGATGGCGGGATAGCGCCCCCGCTCAGCGATTTTGCGATCCAACACGATATGACCGTCCAGAATCCCGCGCACCGCATCGGCAATCGGCTCGTTCATATCGTCCCCCTCCACCAACACGGTGAACATGGCGGTGATGCTGCCGCTGCCCACCAGGCCGGGCCCCGCCCGTTCCAGCAGTTTGGGCAGCTCGGCAAAAACGGTCGGGGTATAGCCCTTGCTGGCGGGGGGTTCGCCCGCCGACAGGCCGATTTCCCGCTGCGCCATTGCAAAGCGGGTGACGCTGTCCATCAAACACAGCACGTTTTTGCCCTGGTCACGAAAATATTCGGCCACCGCCAGGGTGGTTTGTGCCGCCTGGCGCCGCATTAAGGGCGATTCGTCAGAGGTGGCGATGATCAGCACCGATCGCGCCAACCCCTCCGGCCCCAGATCATCGTCGATAAACTCCTGCACCTCGCGCCCGCGTTCGCCAATCAGGCCAATCACGATAACATCGGCGGTGCTGTAGCGCGCCAACATGCCCAGCAATACGGATTTCCCAACCCCAGAACCGGCGAAGATCCCCATCCGTTGTCCCTTGCAGCAGGTTAAGAAGGTGTTGATAGGGCGCACTCCAAGGTCTATTTTTTCTCCCACCCGTTGCCGCAGGTTGGCGGGCGGCGGACTGTTGCGCAACGACATGCCGGTTGACCCCTCCGCCATTGGCCCTTTGGCATCAATCGGTTCGGCCTTAGCGTTGATAACCCGCCCTAACCAGGTGTTATCGGGATAGATAATCGGCTCCGCCCGCAACATCTCAACCGCCTGCCCCAACCCGACCCCATCCAACAGGCCAAAGGGCATGGCCAACGCCTTGCCACTACGAAAGCCAATGATTTCCGCCTCAATCGCCTTGGTACCGCGCCCCTGAATTTTGCAGCGGTCACCAATGCTGACCTCCTGAGTAATGCCGCCAATCTCCAACATCATGCCCAGCACGCCCGTGACATGGCCAAACAGCTGAACGGGCTGAAGGCGACGAATCTCGGCCAAAAGCGCGTTATAACTGGACACGACGGCTCCTAAAGCAAAAAATGGGGTGCTGCCTTAGTCTGAATCGGTTGTGTTAACGGCTGGTTAAAGGCGTTATAGTCGTTCCAATTTAGAAATATCCAGCCTGCGAAAATGTTACGAGGTCGAGAAACGGAGCGGCTGGACGCGCCATAGCGTAGCGACGGCGGGAGTGTACACGGAAGTACATGAGCACCGTATCGCAGAGATCGTGATATTTGCAGCACTGTAGATTTTTAAAGTGCAATGACTATAGAGGGCGCGGGCTATTCCTGAACCACCACCTCTGTCCATCCATCATCCTCATCAACCCATTCGTAAGACAGGCTAAGGGCGGCGGACATGCTGACCACCCCAAAGGCCAGCTTATTGACCCAATCCGACAAGCTGTACAGCGCATCGCGCAGGGCGCCAAATTCCACGAACAACGCCGTCAACGGGATGATAAAGCTCAGGCTGTAACCCAGCAGGATTAACAGGCGCATTTGGTTAAAAGCGCGCACCACCTCAACAGGCTGCTCAGCCAAGTTATCGGCCAGGCTGACATACAGGGTAAACAGCAGCAGCAGCAGGGCGACGACCGCGATGCCATATAGGGTAAAGGCTGTGTCAACCGACAGCGGGGTGGTGGCATCCTTACTGAGCAACCATTCGCCGCTTATCCCAACCACAACCAGCACAACGGCCGACAGCACCAACCGCACCACCAACCACCGCGACGACCGATCCATGCCCAACAGCACTGGAATTTGCAGCAGCAGCAGCGGCAGCGTTATCAGCCAATCCAGATGGTGCAGCTGAACAGCGCCTTGCGCTAAAGATTGTGGAATGGGCAGTTTCGCGCCGCCCAAGCCACTAAGATAGTAATAGCTGATAGCACTCACCAGGGCGACCACCGCGTTTAACGAGGCAATCACCCGAAATTCCGGCGCCAGGTTGCCACGCTCCAACACAAAATACAAAGTTGCACCAGCAAAGCCAATAAAGCCCAGCCAGTAGAGATAGGGGGGCAGGATAGCCAGCAGATTGGCGGGCAACGCATTGGCCGAAAACAGCTGCGCAAAAGAAACGTCCATCATGATACAAACCAAAAAAAATTTACGCTGCACAGCAGGCGGAATAAGACTTTTTTTAGGGCAAAACCCCGCTATAGGCAATCATCCTGCAACCATTGTCATAAATTCTTTGGCTTCGGCAAGCTTGGTTTGCCTAGCCACTAACTGCAAGGCTGCCCTACGCCCATCCCATCGCTTATCAAAGGCTTGCCAACGGCTCCGAATATGCTCTAATTATGCTGAAATTTTCGCAACCCTGGCCAACCCTGGATTTTACCATGTCTGCAACCCGTATCTTTCTAACAAGACTATCTGCCGTGGGATTTTTAAGCGTTCTTGCTCTGCCTGGCATTGCTAACGCCGATATTCAGCAGGGGTTGGCGGCCTATCAAAGCGGCGACTTTGCCACCGCCTATCAACAGTTTGAACCGCTGGCCACTAAGGGTGATGCGGCGGCGCAATTTGCCCTGGCGGTTATGTATTTGCAGGGGCAGGGTGTTAATGCTGACACCACCAAGGCGCTGGAATTGTTGGAAAAGTCCGCCGCGCAGGGGCACGTTAAGGCCGCGGTGAATGCAGGACTAATCTATGCCCGTGGTATTGGGGTTGAGCCCGATTATGCCAAAGCCATCAGCCTGTTGGAAAAAGCCGCCAACAGCGGCAATGTTCAGGCCAAAAGCCAGCTGGCCGATTTGTACCGTGAAGGCCTGGGGGCACCCAAAGATTTTCGTAAGGCCGCTGGCCTGTACCGCGAAGCCGCCGAAGCCAATGATGCCAACGCCCAGTACAACTATGGGGTGATGAGCGCAACCGGTATTGGCGTTACCCAGAATTGGGCGGATGCCTATGCCTATTTAACCCTGGCCGCCAACCAGAACATGGCAGAGGCCAAAGAGGCGCTGACCAATATCAGTGGTTTTATCAGCCCTGAGGATATGGCGGCGGGCAAAGACCTAGCCGCCAGCAAGGCCAAGAAATCTTCCGCCTCGTCGGATTCAAAAGCCAGCGGCAGCAAGGCTTCTGCGGAAGAAAAGCACAGCGGTTCTGACCATAAGGCTGACAGCTCCTCAACCTCTACCAGCAAAAAAAGCAGCTGGTAGAAACCCCAAACGGTGCGTGTAGAGACTACAGATCATACCCGAAGCGGCCTTATCCTGCCGTTTCAGGGGCGCCATCCCCAAATCACGATCCCCAGCTTTATCGCGCCCAACGCCACTGTTATCGGCGATGTAACCATTGGGGCGGAGAGTAGCCTGTGGTTCGGGGTGGTGATTCGCGCCGATGTGAACGCTGTGCGGATTGGCTGCCAGACCAACATTCAGGACGGCACCATCATCCATGTGTCTTCGGGGGAGCTGGGCGGTGCGGCAAGGCCAACCGTAATCGGGGATCGGGTAACGGTGGGACATGGCGTTATCCTGCACGCCTGTGAATTGCAGGATGAGGCCTATATCGGCATGGGATCGGTGATTTTGGATGGCGCGGTGATAGAGGGCGGCGGCTTTTTGGCGGCGGGCGCTCTGTTAACAGGTGGCAAGGTGGTTCGGCGCGGTGAGCTGTGGGGGGGCAATCCTGCCAGGCTGCTTCGTCCGCTGCGCGCTGAGGAGTTGGCCTATATTCCCCATTCGGCCGCCCATTATTGGCGACTGGCCAGCGCCTATAGTTAGCGCCTAAAGCTCTACCGACCCGCAATAGCACGGGCGCAACAGCCCCCCCAGCAGCCAGACTAGTCCGCCGCCAATGACCCTCTAATCATAGGGATTGTCGTTGGTACGCAACTGCCAACGAATCGGTACCGGCGCCAGTTTGAAATGGGCGCGCAGGCTGTTGGTCAAATAGCGTTGATAGGCGGGCGGCATCTCCACCATGCGGTTGCTGAACAGCAAAAATTGCGGTGGGCGCGCCGATTGTTGGGTGATGTAGCGGAATTTCAGCGGCCGCCCCTCAACATAGGGGGGTGTTTGCCTCTCAATCGCCGCCCGCAGCCAGCGGTTCAGGGCGGGGGTGGGCAGGCGCAAGTTCCAGCTGTCGTACAATTGAACCACCAGCTTAAAAATCTGGTCAAAGTTTTTGTGATAGGCCGCCGAAATGGTCAGCAGGGGTAGGTCGAGTTGGGCGAAGGAAGTGTCCAGCCGCCACCGCAAATCCTCTCGCACTTCTTTAGGGTTTTCAATAAGATCCCATTTGTTGGCGGCGATGACCAGCACCCGCCCCTCCTCCACCACATGGCGGGCAATTTGCAAATCCTGGCGATCCAATCCCGTTGTGGCGTCGAACAGCAGCACGACAACCTCAGCCATCGCAATCGCGTTCAGGGTCGCCCCAACCGCCATATATTCCACCGCATCCTCAACCCGCGTTTTGCGGCGCAAGCCAGCGGTGTCGACCAGCTCAATCGGGCGGCCATGCCATTGCCAGGCCAGGGCGATGGCATCGCGGGTGGTGCCGGCAATAGGACTGACGCTCAGGCGGTCTTGCCCCAGCAGGGCGTTAATCAGGGTGGATTTTCCAACATTGGGGCGGCCAATAATCGCCAGTTTCAGCGGGCGTTGCGGCGCCATAGAAGCAACAGACTGCACAGCAGGCTGCACCGTGTTCTGGCCAGCAGATTTACCCGCGCCCTTAGTCGATTTGGCACCCGCCCCAATCATCGGCGCGCTTTGATCCCATTCACCCGCCGCATCGTCGTTATCCACTTCCTCCGCCTGTTCGGCATCCTGTTGCTCGGCCAGCCTACGCGCCTGTTCCTTCAGCTCAGCCAGTTGGGCGGCGGCCAGATCTTCGGCAGCCAGCCGTTGTTTTAACAATTCCCCCTCATCCATTAGCCCCAGGGTGTCCCGCACCCGCTGACTCAGCTGGTGCAGCCCCTGGCCATGTTCGGCGGAAACCAACAGCGGCTCGCCAAAGCCCAACTTGCTCAGGCCAACCTGCAAATTGGCGGCCATTTGCCCCTCTGACTTGTTGACCAGCAGCAGGGTGGGTTTGTTGTGCTTACGCACCAGCCGCGCCACCTCCTCATCCGCGGGGGTAACGCCCAGGCGGCCATCAACCACCAACAGCACCATGGCGGCCTCTTTAATCCCCTGCATGGTTTGGGCGCGCCCCATCGGCGACAGGGGATCATCCCCCTCCCCCAACCCGGCGGTATCGGTGATGATGACATCGCCGCCCAGCAGTTTGGCCACCGCCTCTAACCGATCGCGGGTAACACCGGGGCGGGCATGAACGATGGCGCGGCGTTGCCCCACCAGGCGGTTAAACAGGGTTGATTTGCCGACATTGGGGCGACCAATCAGCGCAACTTTTGGCATGCCCGCTTGGGGTGTCATGCTTGGCGACGGAACAGCGCTGGCCGCACTTGCCCCCGCCTGAGTTTGGTCAGCGGGTTTGACAGGCTTCTGATTAGGCGTTTCTTTTGGAAATCGGCGCGCCCGCCCGACCACCTTGGGGGATGCAGGGTCGTGGGGGGCAATATCGCTGGTCAAGCCAGAACGGGGATTCTTTATGGTCATAGGGCGCACCATACGCCAACTAGGCGGGCGGGGGAAGTCCCGTTGTATGTGCCCCTGACGGTGACGGCCGCCCCCCACCAAGCCGCGCCGTTAACCAATCCCACCATCAAGCTGTCACATCATTGGTTTTATAGTAACATAATGGTTTTATTATCGCTTTAACAGGTTTTTCCGATGGGCACACACACCCAACCAAACCCCAACTTTGGGGCGCGATTAACAAGTCTTGTTACCGCCGCGGCGGTGACTCTGTCAGGGATGCCAGCGACGGCGGCACCCAATCCACCAGCAACATTGACCAAGGATGCGGATAATACCTGCCGCGTAGTTGTGATAGATAATTTTACCACCAAAAACTATCCTATATTCCAGAACCAAGATCCCAATAACCCCATACGATCAGCTTACGTTAAGCAATCGCATGGTGATCTTGTCACATCCACAGCCGGAGCTGGACAGACATATCCAAGCTTTTTTCCTAAAACGCCAGAGGATCTAATCAAGCTCATACTTTCTCCCCCTATCCCAGAGGATCTAATTGATCCAAAAAAAACACCAGCAATAGTCAATCTTTCTTTTGTACGACCAACATTTTTAGATGAAAATGGAGAAATCACTAAAAAATTAGAAGATACCTTTCCGCTAAAGGCTGTTGCAAAACTTATAAATAAATTTATAGACCCAAGTTTTCCTGCAGATAAAACTCTAAACCAAAGTGACATTATTCAGTATCAAGAAAGGTTAATTGAATTAATATACAACTTACATGAACCCCAAAAAACAGACTCGATTGATATTGCAGCCAGCAAGATAGTGACACAAGAATCAATATCTTCTATAAGAACACTAATAAAAAAAGGATATTTGGTTATAAATGCAGCTGGTAATTCTGGCCCAGGAACCATCTCTCTATTATCTTTAATACCAGGGGTTGTTACCGTTGCAGCACAAGGGGAAAAACCGAATACATATGAACCCTATTCTAGCACTGGTCTGCCAGGATCAACTATATTGGGAAATGGCACTATAAGAGCTGAAAAAATAACACCCGATTCCAAATCACCAAGTGGTTATTCTGTTACCTTGAGCAATAACCTGGTTACGCCAGTATATTTTGGCTACAACAAATATGAACCAAACAGAAAAATAAATCCTTTGGACATCACAATCTCCCAAAAAAATCAAATTCCAATTTGGGGCACTTCATTTGCTGCGCCCGAAAGAGCTAGGGCGGCTTCGCAGTTTTGCCGTACTCTTAACGAACCTGACCCTGCAAAACGGTTAGCAGACACCAGGGATTGGCTTTTGCAGCGAGGCAATGGCAGATAACCGCCCCCCCCGCGCGCGGCCTTCTCTGGCTGTTTAGCCCACCCGCCTAATACGCGACCAGGCGGCCGTTGGCGGTCAGCCACAGCAGGTTGCCGCCCGCGACGATCGGGGCGCTGGCCAAGCCGCCATCGATTTTGTGCTGCGCAATCTCATCCCCATTAAAGGGCGACAGGGCGACCACCTGGCCGCGTTGGTTCGCCAGCAACAGTTGGTTGTCAACCAGGGTGGGGGTAAACCACACCGTCACGCCGTCACCATTGCCCTCTGGCAATTTTTTGACCCATCGAATTTTGCCATTGCTGCGAAACAAACAGGCCACCTGGCCATCGGGGGTGACCACATACATCATGTTGCCGCTGATCCAGGGGGTGGCGGCACTGCCCAAGGATGCCTGCCAAATCGCCTGCCCACTGCGCGCTTGCAGGGCGACCAAGCGATTGCTGAAGCCCGCGGCGTACACCACACCATCGGCCAAAACCGCCGGCGCCACCACCCCGGGCAGGGCGGCAATCAGATCGCCGCGCTGATCATCGGCCAGGGATATTTCCCACAGCCGCCGCCCCGTGGTTGGCTGCACCGCCAACAGGGTGCCGGTGGAGGTGGGCAGCAACAGCAGATCGCGGGTCAGGGTCAAACTGCCCGGGCGCAACAACCGTGCCTTTTCGCCCAGGCCGCGGGTTTCCCAGGTGATGCGACCATCGCTAAGGTTCAGGGCGTACAAACTGTTATCAATAGTGGCGATATAGACGTGGCCATCGTCCGCCTGCGGGCTAAGGCGGACAGGATTGGGCAAGCGTTGCTGCCAAACCACCGCTCCGTCGGATTGATTCAGCGCCCGCACCTGACCATCGCCCAGCACGGCAATCACCAGACGGTCGGTCAGCACCAACCCACCCTGTGCCACCGTATCGCCGCCATCTGTTACGCTTTTTTGCCGCCACAGCTGGCCGCCGTCGTTCAGATTGGTGGCCTGCACGATACCCTGGCTGTCCAGGGTGAAAACCGCCCCACCCATACTGGTCGGCTGACTGACCAACAGCACCTTATCTTTTTGGCTGCCAGAGCCTATAGCCGCCTGCCAGCGGGGTGTCCATTGACCCGACCAGGCCAGATGTTGCGGCGCCTGATCCCCCTGCCCCCCATAGCCCATCCAGGCGGTGGGGCGGGTTGGATCGGCCAGCTGAAGCGGGTTTAGCCCGGCGGTTTCATCCGCCTGCAACGCGGGGGTGGTAAAAACGGGGCGACGATCCCCCACCAATTTTGGCTTATCATCGCTGCACCCCGCCAAGCTGATGATGGCCAGCAGGCAGGCCAAGGAGATGGCGCCAGGCCGATAGAGGCGGGCGCACGATTTTACCATAGTCATAGGGGCTAAAATCCACATTACTGGCTTGTTCCCTGGGCATTGTTGGTCGATCCAAGGGCAGGTGTCTGGCTGATAGCATTTTGATTGTTGAGCGCATCATCGGCATCGTCATGATCATGATCATGGCCGGCGCGGGCGTCATCAGAGCTGATAATGTTGTTGGGGGCAGCTAGTCCCAGGCGACTGTGCACCAGGGTCAACGACCCCTCCGCCCGTTCGCGGGTTGCCACGGGTACATCCTTACGCTCCACCAAGGCTTGCAACTGTTTGCGGGCGGCATCCATTTGGTTGGCCTGAATATAGGCCAACCCCACCAATTCCATGGCCAGCCCCGCCCAGGCATTATCCTTCGCAACCAATGGCTTAAGCCAGCCGTCCACCGCGGCGGGATCGACAGCTTTGCCGCCCTGCTCCACCATCCGCTGGCCTACTATATAGCGGGCATAGTGGCGCAACGGTTGATCCACATGGTTGTCATCCGCCATTTGCTTTAACGTGGCCAACGCCGCGCCAGCATCGTTCGATTTCTCCTGCAACGCCGCCTGGTGAAGCTTTGCCAACGCCGCATAGCCGCCCTGTTGACTGGCCAGCTGACCAAAAGCAGCCTGAGCCGCTGGTTGATTGCCCGCCGCCAATTGCCCCAGGGCGCCGCTGAAGGCTACCGCCTGGTTGGCCAACCGTTTGGCGGTCACCTGGTGCCACCCCGCGTACAACACCCCAATCAGCAGCACGACACCGCCCAGGATAAGCAGCAGCTTTTTGTGTTGGCGGCAAAAAGCCAAAAACTGCTCACGGCGGTATTCTTCATTAACTTCGCGAAAGACATCCAGGCTCATTGCATCTTCTCCTACCAGATTGGGCGGCCAGAATAAGGGATTGCGACCGTCTTGACAATCAGACTTTAAGAATCGGCCATGCAGCCTTCCAATACTATGGTATTGGCTCCCTCCATCTGCTAGTTTCGGTGCCCATAACCCCGCCGCAATGCCAAAGCCACTGAGCATGATGATGCACAAGTTCTATCAACGCCTGTTCGTTCTTTTGGCGGCTTTTGGCATTTTGACCATGGCATCGCCAGCCTTTGCGAGTCTGGCCGCCTCGGTCACCGTGGCATCGGGGCAGCCCCTAAGCATTTACCCAGGGCAAGTTACCCAGCTTCAGCTGACGTTGTCGAACAACAACCCGACCGCCGCCATCAACAACGTCGCCTTTTCCAGCACGCTGCCCGGCACGTTGCCAAATGGATTAAAGGTTGCGGGCACCCCAACCTACAGCTGCACAGGTGGCAGCGGCACCACCGCAGGGGTTGGCACCCTTACCGCGGTTGTGGGGTCACAGGCGATTTCTCTTAGCGGGGGTGTTATTCCCGAAAAATTTGGCAGTACGGATGGTTCTTGCACCATTATCATTCCTGTAACCGCTGGCAGCTCTAATGGAGCCGCCGCCAACTATACTTACACGATTGCCAGTGGCGGCGTCACCGGCAATGATGGGTCGGCCGTTGCCAATACGGGCGCCGTGAATCAAAGCATCAATGTTTTGGCGGCCTCACCGCCCACTATTTCCAAAAGTTTTGGCAATGGTGTGTTGTATCTTGGCGGAGCCAGCACAACCCTGACCATTTCGGTCAGCAATCCCAATCCGATACCGCTGGTGAATTTCGGCATAACCGACAATTTTCCAACCTTAGGCGCGGGCGGGGCGATTATAAGAGTTGCGGCATCGCCCGCCGCCACATCAACTTGTACGGTGGGTGGTACCGCGCCCAGCTTTACCCCAACCGCGGGCGCTGTTTCCCTTACCGCCAGTGGTGGCACCATTGCAGCCAATGGCAGCTGCACGATAACGGTCGCCGTGGTGGCGCGCCAAACCAACGGTCAATATGATACAGGCGCTCTGAACAACACCATTGTTGGGGCAACGGATTTTACCAGCGATATTGGCTTGGTTCCCGCCAACGCCAGCGCTGAGGTGCGGGCGCGGGCGCCTTTGGGAATTACCAAAGCCTTTGCCAATCCCGCTATCGCAAGCGCCCAGTCGGATAGTTTTGCCATAACCTTCAGCAATTCCAGCACTTCTGCCATTACCATAACCAATTTTACCGACAGCCCGATTGATGGTATTTTGGGTGGGGTTGCTGGCCTAACCGTTTCTGGAACGCCAACCATGACCTGTTCTGCTGGCGGCATCGCGGGCAGTTTTACTACCACTGCCAGCAATGAGGGGGTCACGCAAACAGCCAACACTGTTATTGCCGCGGGCGGCTCTTGTACCCTTACGGTGCCCTACACGGGAACGGTTCAGGCGGCTAACACCCCCTATTCCTATACCAACAGCATTGCTGAAGGAGCCGTCGTTACCACTGATCCATCGATTGTTAGCCAATCGGTATCGGCCTCTGTATTGGTGTTGGACACGCTGAATATCAGCAAAACGGTGTCACCCGCCAACCCTGCCCCCGGCAATCCGGTGCGTTATGACGTGACGGTACAGAACTGGTCAACATCAGTTTTAACCGATCTGGTAATCACCGATAATTTGACCAATGGGCAAACATTTTTGACGGGAACCATCGGCGGCATCAACTACACCCCAACCATTGCTGGCACTGGGTGTGGGGCTGTCAGCACAACATCGGCACTGGGCAGTTCAAGCGTCGCGCTTGCCGTCAGCTCTTTTCCTGCTCGCACCACCATTTTTTCACCAGGGCAATGTACCATCAGTTTTTGGGCGATGACATCAGCCTCAGCGGTCAACAATTCACTGGCCAGCAACTCTTTGCCCGCTGGATCGGTTTGTTACAATTCAGGCACGATTTGTAATGGTGGTGCGTCCAACAACACGAACGCGACCATCAATGCCAATACGCTAAGCGCGACCAAAAGCTTTACCCCCGCGGGTCCAATCTCTGAAGGTGCTGTTACGCGCATGCAAATTCGTTTGTCGAACTTATCGGCTAACCCTTTAACCAACACTGCCATCAGCGATACCCTGCCAACCAATGGTCTTGGCGGTCAACTTAGGGTGGCGGCTGTCCCCAATGCGGCCACCACCTGTGCTGGCACCCCAACGATAACGGCTGTTGCCAACTCAACCTCAGTAACCATGAATAGCGCGATTGTGCCCGCCCGTGCGGGCAATGGTACTGGCCAGGCGGGCGAATGCTTCTTGCAAGTTGATGTGACTGGCCCTGCCGGCATCTACAACAACACGGCCGCGGTCAGCGCTACGGAAACCTTGGCGGACAGTTCAACACGTCTCATCACCCCAATATCGGCCAACGCATCCTTAACCATCAATTCCTCACTAGGCGCCACCAAATCGTTCAGCCCCTCCGCGGTCAGTTCGGGCGGCACATCCACCGTGCGCATTCGTTTGAACAATAATGGTGCTGTTGCCATCAACAATGTTTCGTTCATCGATCCCCTGCCCGCTGGCATGACCCTGGCCAATCCCGTCAATCCTTCTACGACTTGTGCGGGCAGCACGGCATTTTCTGCCCCAGCGGGCGCCAGCAGCATCAATTTTACTGGCGCGGACATTGCCGGCAACGGCTCATGCGACGTGCTGTTTAATGTGGTTGCCAGCGGCAGCGCCAATTGGGTTAACACCATACCCGTCGGCAATATTACCGCCAACGGCAACATCAGCAATCAATCGGCCGTTTCAGGAACCCTGAACTACACACCACCGACAGGTGTAACCATTGCTAAGGCTACAAACCCTGGCACGCTTACCTTTCCTGGGCAGGTAAGTCGACTAACCATCACGTTAACCAATGGCAACACCGCCGTCACGGATTTAGCGCTTACCGATTATTTCACTATAGATGGAACAGCGGGGGCAGCCTTAAACGGCATGAAAATTGCCTCAACCCCCGCAGCCTCAACAACCTGCACGGGCGGAACAGTTGCCGCGGCAGCCAACGGCACCTCAGTTGCCCTTAGTGGCGTCAGCATGACCGCAACCAGCAGCTGCACCTTCTCCGTCAACATAACGTCAACGGCTGTTGGTGGGATAACCAATTTTATTCCCATTGGCGCGGTTACCACCAGTCAGGGACTGACCAACAGCGGCCAGGCCGCGACCAGTTTAACGACTCAGACCAACGTCGGGGTTACCAAACAATTTACGCCGAATGTGATTAAGCCGAATGATCGATCCCGCCTTCGCATCACCTTTTTGAACCCAACAACACAGCCTGCCAGTAATATTTCATTGATTGATACCATGCCCAGCGGCGTGACGATTGCTAATGGACCAAACCCTTTCAGCACTTGTGCGGGCGCGGTTGTCACCACCCCCACAAGCAATCAGATGCAAGTTACGGGTGGCAATCTGGCAGCGGCCTCTGGTGGGGTTGCGGCATCCTGCTATGCGGAAATTGACGTAGTGGCCACCAGCGAAGGGGTTTATGTCAACACCATCCCCATAGGCGCGGTTACGGCAACGGTTGGTGGTGTTGCCGTTTCCAATGCTCAAGAAGCCAGCGATACGTTGCGTGCCAAGTCACCCGTTGTTATTCACAAAGCTATTGATGCACGCACCCTTGATACTGGCAATCCAGCAGGCTTTACCACCGGCACAGCAACCCGCGGGGCTGGGCTACCAGCCACCCTGACTCTTTCCATCCAAAACCCCAATAGCACCAGCCTGACCGGAGTTAGCCTAACCGACAACCTGCCCGCCAATTTGGTGGTGGCGCAAACACCCAATGCTGGCACAACCTGCAGCGGCGGCACCGTTAACGCGCCCGCATCGGCCAACAGCATTACATTGACTGGGGCAACCCTTGCCGCCAACAGCACCTGCACCGTCACGGTCGATGTGTTGAGCAATCTTTCGGGATCCTACACCAACACGATTGCCGCCAATGCCTTAGGCAGCTTTGAGGGCGTCACCAATGAGGAGGCCAGCAGCGCTCAAATTATCATTTCAAAACCACCAACCATCACCAAGCAATTTTCACCCGCGGTGATGGCCGCCAATGGAACCTCTACCCTTACAATTTTCCTGGGCAATGAGAACAGCACGGATGCGACCCTGACATCGGCATTGGTCGATATTCTGCCAACTGCGCCAGGGGCGGTGGTGGTGGCTAGCACCCCTAATGTTCAGAAAACTTGCCCAGGCACGGTGACGGCAACGGCTGGTTCAGGCACCATTACCTATGCCAACGGCTCTGTCATTCCCGCCAATGGGTGCAACATCAGCGTGGATGTTACCGCATCTGCGGCTGGGGTGCATACCAACACCATTCCCGCGGGCGGCTTGCAAACCAATCTTGGCAACAATCAGCAAGCGGTTAATGCAAGCCTGACCGTCAGCACCCAAGGCTTTATTTCGGGCAAAGTGTTTCGGGATAATAACTTGACCCCCAACGGCACCTTTGAAAGCACGGTTGATTCTGTATTATCGGGCATCAGCATCCAATTGCGCAGCGGATCCAGTTGCACCGGCACTGTTCTGGATGCACAAACGACCGACAGTTCAGGCAATTACCTGTTTGCCCAACTAACGGCGGGCACCTATTCCGTGTGTCAAATCGCCCAGCCACCTGGCACCCTGAACAGCATCACCACGGCGGGCACCATTGTCTCCTCTGCGGGCAGTACCGGCACGGCAGGATCGGCCAGCAACCCCACCGCGACCACCAGTCAAATTGTTGGTATTGTGCTGAACGCTGATGGCGGCGGCGGTGCGGTTAGCGGTTCGATCAACAACAACTTCAGCGAATTGGCCGTCTCGACCATTTCTGGAAAAGTCTTTTTAGACTATAACAACAACGGTCTTTTTAACGGACCCGATACAGGCATTGGTTCGGTTACCATCGAATTGTTAGACAGCGTGGGCACCCTACTTAGCACGCAACTTACCGATTCCTCAGGCAATTATAGCTTCACGGGGCTGGCACCAGGAACCTATACGGTGCGTCAACCGAATCAGTCCGCCAACACCTCCAACGGGATAACCACGGCGGGATCTGTTGCCAATGGGGGAACCTCTGGCGTGGCGACAGGCACCACCACGCTGCCCAGCCGTATCCAAAACATCATCTTGCCCCCCAACACCACGGCATCTGGCAACAATTTTGCGGAAATCCCCAATGACCGCAGCATCACGGGATCTGTCTTTGTGGATTTCAACAAAGACGGTATTGAGAATGACAACGATTATGGCTTAGGCGGTGTCAGCCTTACGCTGACGGGCACGGATGCTGGCGGCAATGCCATCACGCCCATCATCATTCAAACAGCCTCAAACGGCACTTTTACCTTTGGCAATTTGCCTGAGGGCACCTATACGATCACCCAACCAAGCCAACCTAACGCGACCACCAACGGCCTAACGACCGCTGGCAGCACGGGGGGCACCGCCAGCAATCCAACCGCGACCAGCAGCACTATCGTTGGCATTAACTTGACGGGCAGCAACAAAATTTCGGCGGCCAACAGTTTTGCCGAGGAGCCCGCATCCGCCCCTGATCTTGCCATCAGCAAAACCCATGCCCCCGCCAGTTTTGGGGAAGGATCTTCGACGGGGGTCTTTACCCTAACCCCACGCAATATCGGATCCACACCAACATCAGGGGTGATTACAATTGTCGATACCCTGCCCAGTGGCATGACGATTGCCGCGCCCGCGACAGGGGCGGGGTGGAGCTGTGCGGGCAATGTTGGCACGCAAATCGTGACCTGCACCACCACCGCCGTCATCGCCGCCAACAGTTCGGGCAGTCCTATCAGCCTGCGTGTCGCGGTCGCCAATGGCACATCGGGGCAATTGTTAACCAACACGGCCAGCATTTCAGGGGGATCAGAGCCCGCCGCGCTGACGGGCAACAACACCGCCACCGACACCGTTGCTATTTCCACCTCTGCCCAAGTCAGTGGTAAGGTTTGGCGCGACCTGAATCACAATCGCGTGTTGGATGCTGGGGAACCACGCTTGCCTGGGTGGACGTCTGAACTGTTGCTGAATGGCACGACGGTCAAAACCGCCACAACCGATACAAATGGGGTTTACAGTTTTGCGGGCGTTTCCCCATCCAGCGGCTATCAGATTCGTTTCCGCGAACCCACCACCAACATTGTCTTCGGCAGTGCTGTCCCCAACGAACAGGGCATCACGCCCACCAGTGGCACACGGGATACGGGCAGCGCGACCACCAACAGTGGCACGAATGCTGGTAACCCTGCTGGTGCCACGCTAAATGGTAATGGCACGCTGAACGATTTGTCGCTGATTGCGGGTGATAACATCATTGAACAAAGCCTGCCCATCGACCCCGCCGGCGTGGTTTATGATGCGGTTACGCGGGCACCCGTTGCGGGTGCGGTGGTTACCATCACGGGACTAGGCGGCTTTAACCCCGCAACCCATTTGGTCAGCGGCAATGCAAGCCTCACAACGGGCGCGGATGGCTTTTACCAATTTCTGTTAACGCCAACGGCTCCGGCAGGCACCTATACCCTAGCCATCAGCAGTTACCCCAGCGGGTATAAGCCTTTGCCGTCAACATTGATTCCAGCATGCTCAAACACTGTTACGGTAAACACCACCCCCAATCCAGCCCTGGTGCAATCCAGCAGCAGTCCACCCATGACGACAGCGGCACTGCACAACCCCGCCACCTGCCCCACCACAACTTCAGGATTGAACGCATCGAACCAGGCCACCACTCAGTATTTCTTTCAATTCTCCATTAACCCACTCGCCGCCGGCAATGTGGTCAACAACCATATTGCCATTGATCCGATTGCAACCGGCGACATTGTGGTTACCAAAACCAGCCCGCTGGTTAACGTCCATGTCGGACAGCTGGTGCCCTATACCATTAAGGTTCAAAACACCACCGCAGCGGCCTATACCAACATCAATATTCGTGACACCATGCCACCAGGCTTTAAATACAAAACAGGATCGGCCACTGTTGAGGGGCTACCCCTGGAGCCCACGGTAACCAACCGTACCCTAACCTGGTCTGGCCAGAATCTGGCCGCCAAGACAACCCGCACCTTTAAACTGCTGTTGGCGGTGGGTACAGGCGTTCAGCCAGGTGACTATGTCAACAGCGCCCAGGCATTCAGCGGTTCTGACGGCGCCGCCATATCGAACTTAGCCAATGCCACCGTCCGCGTTATTCCTGACCCGCTGTTTGACTGTTCAGAAATCATCGGAAAAGTCTTTGATGACAAAAATACCAATGCGTATCAGGATGATGGAGAGCCCGGCATCCCCAATGTTCGCCTGGCAACCGTCAATGGCCAGCTGATCACAACCGATGAGCATGGCCGCTATCACATCGCCTGCGCGGCCATTCCCGATGCGGATCATGGCAGCAATTTCGTGCTAAAGCTGGATGAACGGACATTGCCAACGGGATACCGGGTTACCACCGAAAATCCTGGCGATGTTCGATTGACACGCGGTAAGATGGCCAAGCTGAATTTCGGCGCCGCGATTCACCGTGTGGTGCGCGTCGATATGCGTGCCAGCGCCTTTGAGGCTGGATCCACCAAGCTGACGCCACAATGGCAAACCCAGCTGAACGCCTTACCAGTTCAACTGAAACAACAGCCATCGGTTGTTCGCCTTAGCTATGTTCGTGCCCGTAACGAGGATGATAAACTGGCGCGCGAACGATTGACCGCCACCACCGCGCAGTTGCGCAAACTTTGGCAAGAGAAAAATTGTTGCTATGGCCTGATGATCGAAGAGGAGTTGGTGAACGAATCGCAGGACAAAAGTGATCCTGCGCAGAAAGGAACCAAGCCATAAAACTGCGCCACACCCTATCCTTTCTGCTGATCAGTACCATCCTAACCACCCAAGCCTGGGCGGATAGCCCACAGCGATGTGATGGCCAATCTTTCTGCACGCCACCAGAATCATCAGGACAGCTGGGTTTCACCTCACGCGTTGAGGTGCGCACCGATGGCGATACTCCGCCCAGCGCAGAATATCGCGTCACCGCCGATGAAACGCTGGTGCTTTTGCCGCCCTATGAACCCGAACAAGCGACCCTGTTCGAACGCCTGGCACCCTTTGATTCGGGTTGGCACTTCCTGACCAAAAAAGATCAGCAAAATTTAACAAAGCTGGCCGAACGCTTGCGCCAAAAAGCCCCAGCCCGCCTGGAAATTACCGGCTTTGCTGATGAACAGAATTTGACCTCTATCAGTAAGCAGCGCTATGAGGACAATCAAAAATTGTCTGAGGCGCGTGCCAAGGAGACTGAGGCCTTCTTGCGTGCACAACCGGGGATGCAAAGCCTGCCCATCACCACCAAAGGCCGAGGGAATCAGCAATCCGCTACACAATGTGACACCACCAACAGTCATGCCTCAGCAAAAGCCAACAAAACTTATCAAGACTGCCTTGCGCCCGATCGCCGCGTCGAAATTGCTGTTTGGTACCCCCCCAATGCGCCAAAGGGCTGCAAGGGCACAACCGCTGTTGATAGCGCCGAACCGTTTCGCGTATCGATTGATGGCGCGCCGATGGATCCGCGCGATGGATCCAACAGCGCCGATCAAACCCGCTGTGTTGATGTTGCCCTGGAACGCAAAGATGTTCAGGTGAAGTTTGATGGCTTAGAAATTACCCCGACCCTGAACGTGACGGCCTATCCCGATGGAGCGGCGCGTGGGGAAACGGTGACCTTTACCCCTTACAGCAATTATCGCGCCTTTATCCAAAAAGCTGAGCTGCGTATTTTTGCTAAGGGGGCATCCACCCAAATCGAACCGTTGGCCATTGTGCCACTGGACGCCAGTGCGGACAAATCCACCGCATGGAAAATTCCCATTGAAGGGCAGGATGATGCCCTGCAATACCTGCTGCGCGTTTACGATAAGAATGGCCGCTTTGATGAAACCAAGCCCAAATTGCTGCGCCTAATCGCTGAGCATCACAGCCCCCTAGAACCCCAAAATCTTAAACGTGAAGAGCTAATAGGGTACGGCGAAAATCACCTGGGCATTCACAATATTGATGTCACGGGCGGTTCGGTCACGATCAGCGGCACCAATTTGAAACCCGGTGGCAAGGTTATGGCGATGGACAGCGATGTCCCCGTCGATCGTGACGGAAAATTCGCCTATCGCCAGATTTTGCCAGCAGGCGATCACAAAATTGCCGTAACAACGGTTGACGGCGATGGCCAGCAGGAGGAGTTTCATCGTCCCATCACTATCCCATCCAATGATTGGTTTTATGTGGGGATGGGCGATCTGACCCTTGGCCAAAATAACGTCAGCGGCCCCGCCGATCTGGTAACGGGTCAAAGCAATGATCGCACTAAGGGGAGTTTCTACGCCGATTCGCGCGCCGCCTTTTATGCCAAAGGTAAGATTGAGGATGGTTGGCAGTTGACCACCAGCGCCGATACTCAGGAACAGCCCGTCAAAGACTTGTTCAGCAACTTTGCCGATAAAAACCCGCGCTATTTGCTGCGACGGATTGATCCCAATGCCTATTATCCCGTTTATGGCGATGATTCGACGACTTTAGAGGATGCGCCAACCCAGGGTAAATTTTATGTTCGGATGGAAAAGGACGATACCAGATTCACCTGGGGTAATTTTCAAACCCAAATCACCGGCACAGACTTAATTGATTACCGCCGCACTCTTTATGGAGCCAATGCCGAGCATAAAAGCCAGGAAGTGACCAAATTTGGCGAACGCCGCACCGAAATCAATGGTTTTGCCGCGGATCCAGGCACCCTTTCCTCTTTAGAGGAGTTTCGCGGCACGGGCGGATCGCTGTATTACCTGCGGTCACAAGATGTCACCATTGGGTCAGAGCGTGTAAGAATCGAAGTGCGCGACCGCGACTCTGGCATTGTCCTGTCCAGTAAAGAACTGGTTTATGGCCAGGATTATGAGATCAATTACTTGCAGGGTCGCATTATCTTGCGCGAGCCGCTATCCTCTACCGCGGATGGATCTGGGGTTGTTTCTTCAGGATCCCTCAGTGGCAATCCAGCCTTTTTGGTGGCGGGCTATGAATACACCCCCGGCGTTACCAAGATTGATAGCTTTGTAAATGGTGGCCGCGTCAGCCAATGGATTAACGATTATCTTCGCTTTGGCGCCACCAGCTATAACCAGGATAATAGCGCTGAAGGACAGGATCTTAAAGGGGCGGATGTCATTGCCCGCTATAGCCCAGAAACCTATCTAAAGCTGGAATCCGCCAAGTCAGAGGGCGCGGGTGGTGGCGCCCTCAACTCACAAAATGGCGGTTTTATCTTCAACACCATTCCGCAAACCCGCCGATCCGATGTCAACGCCAACGCCTATCGGGCGGAGACGGCAATCAACCTGAAAGATTTGGATGGGGCAATGGCTGGTAAGCTTACGAGCTATTATTTGGATCGGGGTGATGGCTTTTCCTCACCCGGCCAGCTGACCAACGAACAGATGACCCAATCGGGCGTGGCCGCCGATTTGCCCCTGGGCGAACGCCTGAATTTCAACCTGAAGGGGGATCAGAAACAGGGGCGCACGACGGGCGGGGTGACATCGGGTGAGGCCGCCGCCAATTATCGGGTAACACCCGAAAACACCCTTACCCTAGCCATGCGGTCGGATGATCGTGAAAAGGCGTTAAGCGGCGGCAACAGCGCTATTCTGGACGATGTGGGCAGCCGCACCGATGCCGCGCTTAAGCTGTTGTATGCCCCGTTGACCGAAACGGGTCGCAAAGACACCTATGAAGTTTATGCCCTGGGTCAGGGTACGGTGCAGCATGATGTGGGGCGTCGCCGCAATGATCGGGGCGGCGCAGGCGGTAAGGTTGAGGTAACCGACGACCTTTCCCTGTTGGGGGAGGCAACCGATGGCACGGGCGGCATTGGGGGTAAGGCGGGGGCGGAGTATCGGCATTCGGATCGCACCACGATCTATTCCAACTATGTCATGGACACCGATCGCACCGACCTGGGCTATCGGGGACGCAGCAGCAGCTTTATCACCGGCACCAAAACCCGCTATTCCGACAGCGTGTCGGCCTTTTCCGAAGACCGCTTTCAAAACTATGATAACGGTCCATCGGGGCTGATTCATTCCTATGGATTGGATATGGCCGCCAGCGATAGTTGGAACATGGGGGCGCGCGCCGAACGGGGCACCATTTCGGATCCAACCGCGGGGGATACCGATCGCAACGCCGTGTCGTTAAACGCTGGTTATCGCTTTGAGAAAAACCGCTATACCGGCGCGGTGGAGCTGCGCGATGATGATAACAACCTTTCTGGCCAGCGCACCTCATGGCTGTTCAAAAACAAATTGGGCTATCAAACCGATGATGATTGGCGTTTGCTGGCTGGGCTGGACTATGCCACCAGTGATGGCAGCACCAGCAACCTGGTTGATGCCAACTATACCGAATTTATGACGGGATACGGCTATCGCCCCGTTTTGAACGATCGCCTGAACATGCTGTTTAAATACAGTTATCTTGCCGACCATCCGGGCAGCGGGCAGCTGAACGGCAACCGTTTGCCCTCAGCCAGCGATTATGAACAACGCAGCCATGTGTTGGCGGTTGACGGCATCTACGATATTACGGAAAAATTCGCCCTGGGGGGAAAATACGGCTATCGCTTTGGCGACATACGGGACAACACCGTGGCCAATGCCAATTGGTTCGGCAGTCAGGCATGGTTGGGGATTATTCGCGGCGATTACCACATCGTCAAAGAATGGGATATCGTCACAGAGTATCGCTATCTGGATGCAAAAGAAGCGGGCGACAGCAAGTCTGGCTTTCTGGTTGGCGTCTATCGCCATCTGAATGATCATCTAAAGATCGGGATTGGGTATAACTTTACCAATTTCTCTGATGACCTAACCGATCTCAGCTATCGCAGCCAGGGGTCTTTTGTGAACTTCACCAGCAAGTTTTGAGGCAGCTTTTCACGCTCTCCCGCAGAACGGCGAGCACCCGTCACCGCCTAGCCCGCCTGCCGCTGCACCTCCTCCGTCACAAACGCCGCGCTATAGCCAAAACCGATAATCAAAAGCGCGTGGGGACAAGCTATGTCTCCGTTTTTTTGGGGGGGGCTGGCGGCGCGTAGCGAACGGATTTCGAACTTGTGCCGCTGATTTTGCAGCGATTGTAAGGCATAAAATTAATTATATTAGTAGTGATATTATTCGCTTCATAATTGATTCAGAATTCACCCCCGGTACTGCACCTCAGATGCCGAAACCTCCGTATTATAATCAAGCGCATCAGACGCAAGCATAGTTACAGCATCTCTGTTGAGATCTTTCTCACAAAGAGGCCCAAGCTTTAAATCTTCAATAGAGTATTTTGCCAGAGTAATGTCATGAAATGGACGCATGATGCCATTTCGGATAGAAAAATCTGGACGCTTACTTTTATCCGCATGAAGTTCAGCAAAAGTATGGTAGAAAAACAAACGCCATTCCTCTTCATCTTTATAATTTGGACTTTTTGAAGAAATCAAATCTCCAATAAGTAAACGCATCATCATTTCAATGAAATGTGCCTTTACGTCTGGAGATCTTGAAGTTTTTTCTAATGCATTCAATGATTCGCTCAAAAACCTTTGTAGATAATCTTCTTTTTCAGCATCCGCTCTGTAACAGACTCTGATTATCCAAATAGCATGATCTTCTGTGATGGAATGCTTACTATTGGCGACAGGAGAGAAGCCTATAGCTATACCCGCTCCATTTTCAGCATAAGGGAGCCATTGGCGAAGATCATCCTGTCTTTCAGAAAGACATGCGATATAGGCAAACATTAGCTCGTGAGCGTAAATTTCAGCTAGAAAATCACGTGTAGAGATGGTTATAAAGCTAGTAAGTTTTGATAAGAGATTCTCTGCGATTGCCTTACGCTGTTTTGGCAAAACGAACGATACAGTAAGTCTAAATAGCAGAACAGCAAGCATATCGCATTTTTGCTGATTGCTAGAATGCAGATCCCTTATCATTTTTAGCACAACTTTTTCGGCAATTTTAAGCCCACCCATAAGTTCAGCCGGGTCATTTAAATATAAGGCGTTTGTAAACCTTAGCTTGCCGCTTTTTAAAATTTTAGTGGCAGAGTCTAAAGAGGTATAATGATAAAGACGTTTACTGGACGATTTAATGTTATCTAAACAATCAATTACCAAACTATCGTGTAGTTCTGTAATTTGGCTTATGATGCTTTCCGGATCTGTATTCATGAAATCTCACAGTTTAATAATTCAGGTCTAAGCTCGATTTATAGAACAATTCAAATAATTGGTAAAATTGGATTTTCGAATCTAACGAACCCTTGAGTGAGATTCAAACTCAGTGGATCGAAGCCGCTTTTGTTTCAAATGGCGGAGGGGAGAGGATTGACGCTCGCCTCCTGGCTTCGCGCCGTCAAGCGGCGGCTCGGTCAGCGTTGCCGCCCTCCTCCGCCCAAAATTTCTTCCTGAAATTTTGTCGAACCTCCCGCGTCGGTTCTCATCCCCCAAACGCCAACCAGTTACCAAAACAGGCCTTCAAAGACCCGTTTTGGTAACTGGCGGAGGGGAGAGGATTCGAACCTCCGATAGGCTTGCACCTATAACGGTTTTCGAGACCGCCGCATTCGACCACTCTGCCACCCCTCCACACGTTGCAACCACCTTACCCCCATAACAGGGCAGAGCGGTCGCGTTTTCTCATCACTCACGCGCCGTTGGGCTGGCACTCTGCCACCCCTCCACACGTTGCAACCACCTTTGCCCCAGGGCGGGGCAGAGCGGTCGACTTTCTTCGTCACTCACGCGCCGTTGGGCTAGAGCATTTCCCATTTAGCCCACCACGTCGTTCCGCCGTCGCTACGCTATGGCGGACAGGCATGCTACGGACTCGCCGTGCTCACGTATTCTGTATACGCTCCGCGCGGCTCGCCTTGCCTTCCTAGTGGTGAACTAAAGCGAAAACGCTCTGGCACTCTGCCACCCCTCCACACGCAATAGCTGACTGTAGCCCAAGCTGGCCGGCGGGTCTAGGGGGGACGCACGCGCGCTTTGTATAAAGGCGGCCAAAAACCAAGCAGTGCTCCAAAGGCGATTAGCCCTGCTGGCGGTATTTTTGGCGCAGGCGGTTGGCGCCGTCGGGCTTATTCACCTGCGGGCTGCGGCTGATGGCCAGGGCATCGTCGGGAACCGCCGCGGTAATGGTGCTGCCCGCCGCGACAAAGGCGGCATCGCCAATGGTCAGCGGGGCAATCAGCACGCTGTTGCTGCCCACAAAGGCGTCCGCCCCGATCTGGGTGTTGCTTTTGCTAAAGCCGTTGTAGTTGCAAACCACCACCCCCGCCGCAATGTTGCTGCCCGCGCCGATCTGCACATTGCCGAGATAGGCCAGATGTTTGGCCTTAACCCCCGCGCCCAGCCGCGCCCGTTTCACCTCAACAAAATTGCCGACCACCACGCCATCCCCCAGGGTGGCATCGGGCCCCAGGCGGGCAAAGGGCCCCACCTCCACCCCTGTGGCCAGGGTAACATCCTCCAGATAGCAAAACGCCTTAATGTGACAGCCCGCCGCCACTGTTACGCCGCCGCCGAACACCACATGCGGCTCCACCACACAGCCCGCGGCGATTTGGGTATCCGCGCTGAAAAACACCGTAGCAGGGGCAGCCATCCGCACTCCCGCCGCCAGGGCGGCCGCCCGCAAGCGATCCTGCGCCAGCGATTCGGCCTGCGCCAACTCAGCCTGCGTATTGATGCCCATGATCTCCGCCTCAGCCACCTCATGCGCCCGCACGCCCAACCCCGCATTGTTGGCCAGCGCGACCAGCTGGGTCAGGTAAAATTCCTGCTTAGCATTGTGGTTGTCCAACCCCGCCAGCAGCGTGGCCAGCGGTTGCCGTTGCAGCGCCATCGCCCCCGCAAAGGACAGCGGCAAGGCACGCTGAACGGGTGAGGCATCCAACCATTCCACCAGCCCCGTCACCTGCCCGCCCGCATCCATCAGCAGGCGGCTATAGGCATTCGGCTCAGCGGCGCGGGTGGCCAGCAGCAGGATGGCGGGGGGGGTGTCGCCCTGCGCGGCACTGTTACCCTGCCCCACGGCCGCGACCATCGCCCCAATCGTTTCGGCCTGCAAAAACGGCGTGTCGCCATAAATCACCGCCACCGGTAAATCATCCTGTACCAGCATGGGCATCGCGCAACGCAGGGCATCGCCCGTGCCCAACGGCACAGGTTGCACCACCTGTTGCACATCGGTGCAAGCCTGACTCAGCAGCGGTTCATTCGGCGGCAACACCACGGTAACGCTGGCCGCGCCCGCCCGCTGCGCCGCGTCGATAACCCATTGCAACAGCGCCCGCCCCGCAATCGGGTGCAACAATTTCGGCAGGTTGGATTGCATGCGCGTGCCACGCCCGCCCGCCAGAATAACAGCGTGAAAGGGGCGGCGGGCGGTTGATTCGATGGTCATGAGATGGTCGGCACGGTATGGATGGTTGGAGATGGCCTGTAGTCTAAAGCGCCGCCAAGCATCGGGCAATGCCCCAGACGCCAATCGCGTGTTGTTGATTTTTGTTGCTTTAGATTGAAACCTTGCCGTGATAAAATGGCCTGGACAGCGGGCAGGTGGCCAACGCGGTTGATAGCGGCGCTGGCACAGGGGGCGGCATCACTGAAGGAATCTGGCCATTCAGCCCTTGTCATCATGGTTTGGGATAACCAATATAAGAGCAAGATAAGGGATGGTTTTAGAATCCTGTTACCAACAACGAAAACGGAGTGAATATTCATTATGAATCACAGCAATAATGCCAAGATTGATCCAACAACCCATTTGATGGATCCTGTCACCGACGCGCCGATGGATCCAACCAATCAGGCTGCTGAGTCTTCATCGGGGCATACGGCGGCCACCAACAACGCAAACGACCCTGTTCAGGCGCAACAAGCTGAAATCGAAGAGTTGCGTCAGGAGGTGGCCAAGCTGCAAGATCAATGGCAACGGGCACGGGCAGAGGCTGATAATACCCGCAAGCGGGCGGAGCGTGAAATGGCCGAACATGCCAAATACGCCGTCGCCCAATTTGCCCGTGACCTGTTGGGCGTTGCCGACAATTTGCGGCGGGCGCTGGAAAGCTTGCCCTCCGACAAAATCAGTGATCCCGCGGTCGCATCGATTGTTTCGGGCATTGGCATGACGGAGAAGGAGTTGTTGAGCGCGTTTGAACGCCATCACATCAAACAGCTAGCCCCCCTGGGTGAACCCTTTAACCACGATCACCACCAGGCGATTTTTGAGGTGGAGGATGCAACCGTTGCCCCCGGCACTGTCGTACAGCTGTTGCAGGCTGGTTATATCCTGCATCAACGCCTGCTGCGCCCTGCCATGGTTGGAGTGGCCAAAGGCGGGGTGGCGGCGACGGCTGGAGCAGCGGCAGAGGTAGAGGCAGAGACGGATGCAAAAGAAACCCCTGAGGGTGGTGTCGACACCTCAGCGTAACAGGTTTAGCCAGCGCCCCCGCACGCCTTGGCTATCCCGTAAGTATATTAAATGATGGAGGATAAGTGGGATGAAACGCTGGTTTTTGTTGACCGTCATGCTGATGATCAGTCTGCCATCTTTTGCCCAGGCCGACACCAGCGAAATGTTCTATAGCGCCGACAAACTGTATGCCAAAGGCTATGTCGATTTGGCCAGACAGACCTATCACCGTGGGCTAGGCAACAACACCAATTGTGTGGGGGGGCGCTATGCGCTTAGCCAGCGTCCCGTGCAACAAGCCTTGGAAAAACTGGCAGGCATTTATGAATCGGGTTGGGATAACAATGCCCCCAACTATGAAATTGCCCTAAATTGTTACAAAGCCTTAGGGGACTATGCGGACGGGCAAACCATGAAGCAAATTGGTGACATGCATTACGCCGGCATTGGCTATCCCGCGGGGCAATCCCCCGACTATCAGGCGGCCTTTAACGCCTATTGGAAAGCGGTTAATAAGGGCGATAGCGGCGCAAAAATGAAGCTGGGGCGGATGTATATGGAGGGGCCCTATCCAACCGACAGCAACCCCAATCAGTTCAACAACGAAGACCGCCAGCGTTATCAGTATGCGCTTAACCTTATCTATGAAACGGCTTCAGCCCCCTCACCCCACCCACAGGCGCAGTTTTATTTGGGAAAAATTGCCCAAAACGGTTGGGGGTGTCGCCCCGCCGATGTGGCCGGCTGGGGCTGCGTCAAAAACAATCCCGATAATCGGGACTATGGAACGCCATCAAACGATTTGGCAAAATATTGGTATCAGGAGGCGGTCAAATCCCGCTATGGCCTGGCCGCGGTTGAGCTGGCCAAAATTGCTGAGGCTGAGGGCAACAATATCAGCGCCTATCGTTGGTATCGGTTGGCTGCCAAGTTCGGCGACAGCTCGGTCATGCCCAAAATGCTGCCCGACTGTTGGGATAACGCGGTGGCGACCACGCCCGAATTGCAAAAAGACAATTTGTACAGCTTTGTTGGCTTGCGATGCCGCGAAAGTCGGATGAATAAGGTGATGGAATCTGTTCCCGAACAAGAAAACTATTACAAAGTGATGTGCGGAACCGATCGCGGCGATCCCTATAAAGAATACCGCCAAGCCTGTAACGATGAGCTGAAAAGCCCAAGACTGTCCGATAAGGGAACACTGGCCTTTTCCCACTTTATGTTGGATGAACAAAACAACCCCGATCAGCCCGCGGTGACCAAAGCCTTACAATATTGCGCTAACCCCGCGGCCAACCCAACCATCCAACGGATGAAAACCGAAAGCAATTTTGCCAAAAATGCTTTCAGCAGCATGCCCTTTAAGGATCGCTGCACGGGGCAATGCCTGGCCGATTTGTATTGGAGCAAATTGGACGATATGGATGATCCCTTTTGGAACAATCCCGACAATGCCAGCTATCAAACCAGCTGCGCCGCCAGCTGCCCCGATATAAATCCCAGCTGTCCAGCGGGAGGCTATTAACGTGAATCTGGAGATCACAAGCGAGCGGTTAATTTTACGGATCCAAAACCAACGATGACGAAACCACGCCTTGCCTTTATGGGCACCCCCGCCTTTGCCCTGGTGGCGTTGCAAGCGCTGGTGGCGGCTGGTCACCCGCCTGTTGCGGTTTACAGCCAACCGCCGCGCCCTGCGGGGCGGGGGCAACGGTTGCAACCCTGCCCCGTCCATGCCTGGGCAGAGGCACAGGGGTTGACGGTTCGCACCCCCGCCAGCCTGAAAAGCGGTGCGGAGCAAGATTCCTGGCGCGCCCTGGAGCTTGATGGGGCGATTGTAGCGGCCTATGGCCTGTTGTTGCCCACCGCGATTTTGCAGGCGCCCCACCATGGCTGCGTCAACCTGCATGCCAGCCTGCTGCCACGGTGGCGGGGGGCGGCACCCATCCACCGCGCCCTGATGGCGGGCGACAGTATGACGGGCATCACCTTGATGCAGATGGATGCGGGGCTGGACACTGGGGCGATGCTGGCGACCAGGTGCGTGGCGATCACCGACACCGACACGGGCGGCAGTTTGCATGACAAATTGGCCGCCGCCGCCGCCAGCCTGCTGACCGATAATCTGGACGCCTGGTTGGCGGGCAGTCTGGTGGCAACACCGCAACCGGAGCACGGGGCAACCTATGCCGCCAAGCTGACCAAGGCGGATCAGCAGTTGGATTGGCATCAACCGGCCACCGTGTTGGCGCGACAAATTCGGGCGATGGCACCCCGCCCAGGGGTCAGCCTGCTGCTGCCTGACGGGAAACTGCTAAAAATTCTGGCCGCTGAGGCGGTATCGGTGGTGGATAGCCCCCCCACCGATGCGGGACAATGGCTGGCGGACGGCCTCAGCCTGGCCTGTGGGGCGGATGCGGCTGGTATGCCAACCGCCCTAAAGCTGGCCACCGTGCAGCCCGCTGGCAAAAACCCGATGCCGGCCAGCGATTGGCGGCGTGGCAACCCGCTCTAATAGCCTTCGACGCACATCGCGATACCCATACCACCCCCAATGCACAAGGTAGTCAGGCCTTTTTTGGCCTTGCGACGGCGCATTTCGTGCAGCAGGGTGACCAGCACGCGGGCGCCGCTGGCACCAATCGGATGCCCCAGGGCGATGGCACCGCCGTTGACATTGACCTTGGCGGTATCCCATCCCATTTCCTGATTCACCGCACAGGCCTGCGCCGCAAAGGCCTCATTGGCCTCAATCAGATCCAGATCGCCAATGTTCCAACCCGCCCGCGCCAACGCGGCGCGGCTGGAGGGGATCGGCCCCGTGCCCATCAGGGTGGGGTCAACCCCGCGGGTTGCCCAGCCAGCGATGCGTGCCAGCGGTTGCAGGTTGCGGCGCACCGCCTCAGCCTCCGTCATCAGCACCACCATCGCCGCGCCATCGTTCAGGCCGCTGGCATTACCCGCCGTCACCGTGCCGTCGCTGCTAAAGGCAGGGCGCAGCTTGGCCAACGCCTCAATCGTGGTGCCATGGCGTGGATATTCATCATTGGCCACCGCCACATCCTCTTTTTTCACCTTGACGGTAATCGGCACGATTTCATCGGCAAATTTGCCTGCTTTTTGGGCAGCCTCAGCCTTTTGCTGGCTGGCCAGGGCAAATTGATCCTGGGTTTCGCGGCTGATTTGATAGGCCTTGGCAACATTTTCAGCGGTAATGCCCATATGATAGTTGTTAAAAGCCTCCCACAGCCCATCCTTAATCATGGTATCGACAAAGTTCAGATCGCCCATTTTCTGGCCAGAGCGCAAATAGGCGGCATGCGGAGCCAGGCTCATGCTTTCTTGGCCGCCCGCAACCACCACGCCCGCATCGCCGGCCAAAATCGCCTGCATCCCTTGCGCCACCGCCCGCAGGCCTGATCCGCAAACTTGGTTAATCGTGATGGCGGTTTTGTCATGGGGAATCCCCGCCTTAACCGCGGTTTGGCGGGCGGGGTTTTGGCCAACACCCGCGGTCAGCACTTGCCCCAACACCACCTCATCAACCTCAGCCGCCGTTACGCCCGCATCGGTCAACAAATTGGTCAGCAATTGCGTGCCCAGTTCGGCCGCGGACAGATTGGCAAAACTGCCGTTAAAGGTGCCGATGGGGGTACGGCGGGCGGCAACGATAACCACAGCGGAATTGGCGGCAGAGGCAGGATTGGACATGGGATAGGCTCCTGAAAAGGGATAAATGGGGGGACAAAAAGGATCCATGCCTGTCTACCATGGCGATGCCTAAGGCTCAAGCTTTTGTGGCAATCATGTATAGGTTCAGTACATATGAGACTGGAGGAGTGCTGGGAAGGAAGAATGAATATAGTGGAGAGGGGTGGCGCCGCGCAAGGAAGAATGGGGGCGGAAGGTGTTGTATTTGGAGAGGGCGAGGGTG
>JBILMH010000038.1:0-17602 GCA_044375625.1 Alphaproteobacteria bacterium | reverse complement strand
CAGGCGGCAATTCAGGCTTAGCCTGATGGTGATCCAACACAATAACGTCCAGCCCAATGGCCTTAGCCGCCGCCAACGGCTCAAAAGCCAGCGTGCCAGAATCGACCACAAAGACCAGGCGGCAACCAGCGTTATACAGCTCCGTCAAGCCCGCCGCGTTGGGGCCATACCCCTCATCAATCCGATCGGGAATGTGAATGCGCGGCTCATGACCCAGGCTGCGGAAAAACAGGGTCAGCAGCGCGCTTGAGGTCGCGCCATCAACATCGTAATCGCCCCACACCGCCAACGGCTCATTGTTCTGCAAGGCCTGAATGGTGCGCGCAATCGCCCGATCCATATCGCGCAAACTGTTGGGGTTGCCCAGCTGGATTCGCAGGCTGGGATGCAAAAACAGCTCCGCCGCATCCAAATCGTCAATGCGCCCCGCCAACACATTGGCCAGCTGTGGCATCAGCCCGTACCGCTGACTAAGGGCAAGGCCAAACTGGCTGTTGACCGGCTGCTGTTGCCAGTTGTAGCCAAGAAAAGAGGTGTTGGAGGGGGGTTGGGTCAATGCGTCACCTAAGGAATCTAAAAATCGCGCGGGGCGGGGCAGGCCGTGCCATGGCGGCTAAGCTTTCGGCGATAACTGTTGTCCATAAAACCCTTGACGGCGGCTGAAATTGTGTTGCGCCTCAATCCGCCGAACCGTCCCGCTGTAAGCCCGCATGATCAGGGAATGGGAAACGGCACCATTGTGGGTCAGCCGTATCCCCTTAAGCAGCGAACCATCGGTGACCCCGGTGGCGGCGAACATCACATCGCCCTGCGCCAAATCGGACAACACATATTTGCGTTGCAAATCGGTAATGCCCAGCCGTGCCGCCCGTTCCCGCTCATCATCGTTGCGGAACACCAACCGCCCCTGAATTTGCCCCCCGATGCAACACAGGGCGGCGGCGGCCAACACCCCCTCAGGCGCGCCACCACAGCCCATGTAAATATCAATACCGCTTTCGGGCAAGGCGGTGGCGATAACCGCGCTGACATCCCCATCCTGAATCAGGTTGATGCGGGCGCCGGTGGCACGAATATCGGCAATCAACTGGGCATGGCGGGGGCGATCCAACACGCACACCATCAAATTTTCGACCAGGGTGCCTTTGGCGGCGGCCAGCTGCGCCAAATTTTGCGCGACAGGCGCATCCAAATCCACCACCCCGTCGGGCAGACCACCCCCAACGGCGATTTTGTCCATATAAACATCGGGCGCCTGCAACAAATTGCCATGCTGCGCCATTGCCACCACCGCCAGCGCGTTGTTGCCGCCGCACGCGGTTATGGTGGTGCCCTCTAAGGGATCCAACGCCACGCTGACCTTTGGCCCACGGCCAGATCCAACTTTTTCACCGATATACAGCATCGGCGCCTCATCCCGTTCGCCCTCACCAATCACGATGGTGCCATCGATATCCAAGCTGTTCAGGGCGTTGCGCATGGCATCAACGGCGGCCTGATCCGCGGCCTTTTCATCACCGCAGCCAACAAAGCGACAGGCGGACAGGGCGGCCGCCTCAGTCACCCGCACCACCTCAAGGGCTAGGTTGCGATCCATAAAGGCTGGCGCCGTGGGGGGGGTATCCTGCAGATTCATCATGGGAACAACTTGCGGTTTTGATTGTGTATTCATGCCTTAAGTTAAGCAGGTTATCGCCAACCTCGCAATGGCCAACCTTATTGCCATCAGCTGGCCATTAGGGCGATAGTGTTCAGCAAAAGGATACCGCCATGACCTTTCAGGAAATTGCCGCCACCGCCGCCAGCATCGGGCTGTTCATCGCCTATATCCCCTATTTCTGGGGCATGTATCAGGGCAAAACCAAGCCTCATGCTTTTACGTGGATTGTATGTTCCCTGCTAACCAGCATTGCCGCTGCTGCCCAGTTGATGGAGGGGGGTGGGCTTGGTGGATGGCTGATGGCTGCCTTAGCCACTATTCGCTGGTCGATTGCCGCAATTGCCCTGAAAAAGGGCGAACATACCGCTACCAGAGGTGATTGGATCAGTTTTGTGCTGTCTTTTGTGGCAATACTGATTTGGGTGATAACCAAAACCCCGCTTTACGCAGTGATCATTATCAGCATTATTCAGTTTATCGCCTTTTATCCGACGGTACGAAAATCATGGATGCACCCTGAGCAGGAGGCCGCCTTGATGTACACCCTTAGTGCCTGTACCCAGTTGTTGATGATTTGTGCACTAACAGCAAAAACCCTCATTACCCTGCTATATCCTTTTGTTGCCCTTGGCGTTAACCTGCTGTTCGTTGGCCTGTTATTGTATCGGCGGCGGGTGTTACGATTGGCGAGCAGGGATATCAAAAACCCTTAAGGGTGATGAATTATCCCTTGCTTAACAACAATCTACTTGGCCGCTTCTTTCTGGGGCTTCCATTCACGGCTGCGTTTTTGGGTATCGGTTATCTGGTCAGGCTTAAGGCGGGTGCGCCCCAGGCGATCGCGGCGCCGTATCATCTCCACATAGCCACTGCTAGCGGGTGAGCTGTTGGCAACCGCAACGCTTAGCCAGTAATAGGCCTGCACAAAATCCTGCGTCACGCCCGTGCCCATTTCGTAACAGCCACTCAGGTAAAATTGCGCCCGCACATCCCCCTGCGTCGCCGCCCGTTGGTACCACTTCACCGCTTCCTGCGGGTTTTGCGCCACGCCATAGCCAAATTCATGGGCGATGCCCAGGTTGGTTTGCGCGATCGCATCGCCGCGGTTGGCGGCAGCCTCCATGATCGCCAGCGGGGTTTGCGGCTGAACAGGGGCTTGCGCCTGCGCCTGAACAAGGCCTGGCTGAACCAGCATCAGCGCCAACCCCATCGCCATCACGCAACCAAAACTATGACGCATCATCACCCCCCATTCAAAAAAACCAAGCCTACCAGATCATCACAGAATCTTCTTAAAAGAATCATCGATGAAGCCTTACGAAAATCCAGCTATGCGACTATACTGCTGGCATGAGCGATTTACGAGACCAAAACACCATGGGTGGCCGCTGGCGTCGTTACGCGCAGGTGACGGGTGCTATGAGCGGCCTGGCCGCGCGGGTGGCGGGCGAAAAAGTCTTTGGCGTCACCATCAATCGGGAAAACCACGCGCAGGAGTTGCGGGCGGCGCTGGGTGGGCTGAAAGGCCCTTTGATGAAGGTGGCGCAGATTCTGTCAACCGTGCCCGACCTATTGCCCGAGGAATATGTGCGCGAACTGGCGCAGTTGCAGGCCAACGCGCCGGCGATGGGATGGCCATTTGTGCGCCGACGCATGCAGACGGAGCTGGGTGCCGATTGGCAAAGCTGCTTTGCGGAGTTCAGCCAAACGGCTTCGGCGGCGGCCTCATTGGGGCAGGTGCATCAAGCCCGCGACCATGATGGCCAGCTGCTGGCTTGCAAGCTGCAATACCCCGATATGGCGGCGGCGGTTGAGGCGGATTTGAAACAGCTGCGGCTGTTGATCGCCCTGTACGAACGCTACGACAAAACCATCCGCACCCAGGAAATTCACCAGGAGATCAGCGATCGCCTGTGGGAGGAGTTGGATTATGAGCGGGAGTTGCGGCAGATGCAGCTGTACCAGCATATGTTGGCGGCTGAGGCGGGGGTGCATGTGCCAACCCCGCGCCTGGATCTGTCAACGGGGCGCCTGCTGACCATGAGTTGGCTGGGCGGGCAACCGATGATCGCCGTGACCGACCATCCCCAAGAATTTCGCAACCAAGTCGCCCTGAACATGTTTCGCGCCTGGTATGTGCCGTTCTATCACCACGGCATCATCCATGGCGACCCGCATATGGGCAATTATTCGGTGCGGGAGGATGCCACCATCAATTTGTTGGACTTTGGTTGCATCCGCGTTTTCCCGCCCAGTTTTGTTAAGGGGGTCATCGATTTGTACCGCGCCCTGCAAAGCAACGATACCGAATTGGCGGTCACGGCCTATGAAAGCTGGGGCTTCAGCGACCTGTCGAAGGAGATGATTGGGGTATTGAATCAGTGGGCAAGCTTTGTCTACGCACCGTTGATGGAGGATCGGGCAAGGCGGCTGCAAGAAACCAACTCCGGCATTTATGGGCGGGAGGTGGCGCGGGCGGTGCATCAACAGCTGCGTGAGCTGGGCGGGGTTAAACCGCCGCGCGAATTCGTCTTTATGGATCGCGCCGCCGTCGGCTTAGGATCCGTCTTTCTGCGCCTAAAAGCCGAAGTAAACTGGTACCAGCTGTTTCACGAGCTAATCGGCCAGTTCGACGTCACCGCCGTCACCACCCGCCAACAGGCAGCCTTAACGAAAGTTGGGTTGTTAGGATGATGGCCTATATCCCCAACACCGTGGTGAACGCCATGTTTGACCAGGGATGGACGGCGGTGCGGGCGTGGCGGGAACATTGGGGCTTAACCCAGGCACAGGTGGCCGAACGCCTGGGCATCAGCCAACCCGCCTATGCTCAGCAGGAGGCCAGCCTACGCCTGCGCAAGGCCAGCCGCGACAAAATCGCCGCCGCCCTTGGCATCACCCCCCAACAGCTGGCGGTTTAGCGGGCGTGGGGTGTGAGGGGAAGAAGCATGCTTGACGGGCGGTGATAAATGTGTCACCATAAACTCTATAATGCGTAACACCCGACCCATCTCCTGGATAAAGGCAGCGCGAAAAGCATTTGAAGATTTTCCCGCTGGGGCGCAGGACATCATAAAAGATGCGCTGACCATTGCCGCGGAGGGTAGCATGGCTGGTATCGCTAAGCCGTTTAAGGGGGCGGGCGCTGGCGTCTTTGAAATTGCCTTACCGTATCGCAGCGATGCTTATCGGTGTGTGTATGCGGTGCAATTGGCGGATGCTGTATGGGTATTGCATGCATTCCAAAAGAAATCCAAGACGGGCATTAAAACCCCGCAGCAGGAGGTGGATACCGTCCATACGCGGCTGAAACGATTAAGAGAGGAACTGTCATGACAACCGACAATGATTTTGAACTGGTACGCGGCAGCGGTAATATCTATCAAGATTTTGGCGATACGGATGCCGGTGTGCGACAGGCCAAGGCGATTCTGGCCGCCGAAATTCTTAAGGTGTTAGAGGCTGAACAGCTGTCAACCCGTCAAGCAGAAACCCGCAGTGGGGTAAACCACAGCGAATTTGTCCGCATCCGCCGCGCCAATCTTGCCCGCTTTACCATTGACCGCCTGATATCCATTCTGGGACGGCTTAATCAGGATGTTGAGCTGACGGTGACCAGCCGCCCCCGCTTGATCAACAGCGAAATACACACCCATGTGTGACGCCGCCGCCGCCCTGGGCATCACCCCCCAACAGCTGGCGGTTTAGCGCCCCCAAAAAACCGCCCAAACCTAGCCCCCAAAGGGGTTGCTGACCAGGATTACGTCTTCGCGTTTGGGGGAGGTGGAGACTAGAGTGATGGGGCATCCCACCAACTCCTCAATTCGACGGATGTATTTGATGGCCAGGGCGGGCAGGTCTTTCCAACTGCGTGCCCCCTCCGTGCTGGATTGCCACCCCTCCAACACCTCATAAATCGGTTGCAGGCGGGATTGCTGGCTGGGCAAGCTGGGCAGATAGTCTAACCGTTGCCCATCCAGCTGATAGCCAACGCACAGCTTAATCTCGGCAAAATCGTCCAGCACGTCCAGCTTGGTCAGCGCCAATCCGTTAACCCCGCCCATCGCCACCGATTGCCGCACCAACACCGCATCGAACCAGCCGCAACGGCGTTTGCGCCCCGTGGTCGTGCCAAACTCCTTACCCCGTTGCCCCAGCTTTTCGCCGTCATCATCCAACAGCTCAGTCGGAAAAGGGCCATTGCCAACGCGGGTGGTATAGGCCTTGGTAATGCCCAGGGTAAAGCCTAACTGCCCCAACCCTGCCCCGCCGCCAATCGCCGCCGCCGCCGGCATGGTGTGGCTGGAGGTTACAAAGGGATAGGTGCCATGCTCAACATCCAACCACAGCCCCTGCGCCCCCTCAAACAACATGCGGCCGCCGCCTTGACGAAGGCGCTGCATGGTGCTGCCCAAATGGACGGCGTGGGGCAACAGTTGGGGGGCGATCGTCAACAGCAGCTCCTGATACAGCGGCTCCAACGCAATCGGCTGCACCCCAAAACCCTGCCGCAACGCGTTGTGGTGAAAGATCAGATCGTCCAGCTTATGGCGCAAACTGTCCGGCTCCGCCAAATCGCACAGGCGGATTGCCCGCCGCCCAATCTTATCCTCATAGGCCGGGCCAATGCCGCGCCCCGTCGTGCCAATCGCGGGCTGCCCCTGCCCCTTTTCCCGAGCCCCCTCCCGCGCACGGTCAATTTCGGCATGAAAGGGCAGAATCAGGGGGGCGTTGTCGGCAATCAGCAGGCTTTCGGGCGTGATGCTGACCCCCTGGCCACGCACAACAGCCATTTCGTTCAGCAATGCCCAGGGATCCAACACCACCCCACTGCCAATCACGCTGATCTTATTTGGCCGCACAATGCCCGACGGCAACAGATGCAGCTTATAGGTTACGCCATCAATCACCAACGTGTGGCCAGCGTTATGGCCACCATGAAAGCGGACGACGACGTCGGCCTGGTTACAGGCCCAATCGACAATCTTGCCCTTACCCTCATCACCCCATTGGGTGCCGACCACGACGACATTGCTCATGCGATAAAATTCCTGTTGTTGGGGGTGGCAAAATTACCCTTGGCCGCCAGCTATTAAGCCGCCGCGGTAAGGGTCAGGGTGACAACCCGTTGCACATGGGGCAAGGCCTGAATTTCGGCCAGCACGGTGGCGGGTACAGGCTGATCGGTTTGCAACAGGGTGATGGCGACCTGTTTCGGCCCCGTCCGCCCCAGGTGAAAGGTGGCGATGTTGATGCCATGCTGCCCCAAACATTGCCCCAGCGCGCCAATAAAGCCGGGGCGATCATCGTTGCGCAGGTACAGCATTTGTGGCCCCAACTCCGCCTCGACATGCACGCCATCAACCTCCACCACCCGCGGCAATTCACCACCCAGCACGGTGCCGGCAAAGCGGCTTTTGCCCTTTTCGGTGGTGACGGTCAGGCTGATTAAGCTTTGAAAATCTTCACTCCGCTCCTGCCGCACTTCATACAATCGGATGCCGCGCGATTCGGCCAGCTGTTGGGCATTAACCTGATTCACATCGCTTAGGATGGGGCTAAGCAGGCCACAAACCGCCAAATTGCTCAGCGCCCTGGTGTTCAGATTGGCCGCTGCCCCCTCAAAGGCCAACTCCACCGTGCGAATACCGCCACTGACCAACTGCCCCGCCAGCTGCCCCAGCTGTTCGGCCAGTTTGAGATAGGGGCGCAAATGTTCCAACTCATCCGCCTTAACCGACGGCAGGTTAACGGCGTTGCTGACCGCGCCATGCAGCAGGAAGTCGACCATCTGCTCCGCCACCTGCACCGCCACCTTCTCCTGCGCCTCAGCGGTTGACGCGCCCAGATGCGGGGTGAAGATGACCCGCTCATCCGCAAACAGCGGGTGTTCCTTCGCGGGCTCGACCTCAAACACGTCCAGCGCTGCCCCCGCGACTTGGCCACTGGCCAACGCCTGTTGCAAGGCAACCTCATCAATCAGCCCCCCGCGCGCGCAGTTGATAATCCGCACGCCGCGTTTGCATTTAGCGATGCTGCCCGCGTTCAGGATGTGGCGGGTACCCTCTGTCATGGGGGTGTGCAGGGTGATAAAATCGGCCGCAGCCAACAGCTGATCCAACTCCACCTTCTCAACAGCCAGGGCAAAGGCGCGTTCATCCGTCAAATAGGGGTCAAAGGCCAACACCCGCATGCCAAAAGCCTTGGCGCGCACCGCCACATGGGCACCAATGTTGCCGCAACCGATAATGCCCAGCACTTTATCCAACAGCTCCACCCCCATGAAGCGCGATTTTTCCCACTTGCCCGCCCGCGTGCTGGCATCGGCGGCGGGAATCTGCCGCGCTAGGGATATCAGCAGGGCAAAGCTGTGCTCCGCCGTGGTGACGGAATTGCCAAAGGGGGTGTTCATCACCACCACGCCCTTGGCCGACGCCGCCTTAACATCAATATTGTCGACCCCAATCCCCGCGCGGCCAATAACCCGCAGGTTGGGGGCAGCCGCCAAGACCTCAGCCGTCACCTTAGTCGCCGACCGCACCGCCAACCCGTCATAGTCGGGCAAAATGGCCATCAGCTGGTCGGCTGGCAATTTGGTTTTCACGTCAACCTCAATCCCCGCCTGGGTAAAAACCGCAACGGCAGAGGATGACAAATCGTCAGCAATCAAAACTTTTGGCATGGCAAGGGCAACTCATTGGGAATGAAAAAACAGGCGAACAGGATGCACCACCATCACGCCATCGGCAAGAGGTGATTGCCATCGGCAGCAGAGTCTGAAACAGGTAGAGGGGGTAAACCTTAACCTGCAAGAACGAGAACGGCGGTGGTGAAACACCCAGATATTTTGATGTTGCTGATCATCATGGGGCTGATGCTGTGGGCGGGCTATGAATGGCGGGCGTTTTACCGCCTGGGTCGGCATGGTCGCCGCCATCGCCGCACGGGTCAGCTGTGGAAACAGGATGAGAGGCAGCGGGCTGTTCACGCCTATTTGGGAATGTTGCTGATCGGGGCGATTGGCGCCAGTTCCTGCCTGCTGATGGCCAACCGTAATCCGATCCTGGCGGCGGGTGGCGGCTTTGGCTGCCTGGCCATTGGCTACAGCGCGGCGATGGTGGTGCGGATTCGTGATACCATTCGCAACCCCCGCAGCAAACCACCCAAGAAAAAGAAAAAGGGCTAGATCAGCTTTTGCGCGCTTAGCTCATCTTTGAGATAGGCATAGTAAATCGGCGCGGCAATCAGCCCAGGCAGGCCAAAGGCGGCCTCCATCACCAGCATGGAAATCAACAATTCCCATGCCCGCGCCGAAATTCGCCCGCCAATGATGCGGGCGTTCAGGAAGTATTCCAGCTTATGAATCAGCACCAAAAAGACCAGCGCGCCAATGGCGTCGGGTAGAGAGACGCTAAGGCTGATTAGCACGATTATGGTGTTGGAAATCAAATTGCCAATTACCGGCAACAACCCCGCAACAAAGGTCACCACAATCATGGTTTTGGTAAAGGGCAATGGGCTGCCCACCATCGGCATCACCACACTAAGGAAAATACCAGTCAGCATGGTATTCAGCGCCGATATCCGCACCTGTGAAAACACGATGCGGTGAAAGGCGTTGTTTAACAACGATACCCTGTCCACCATAGCCTTGGCCAGCGGGCGGCGCGATGCGGGCTCAATCTCATGGCAAAAGGCCACCATGCCGCCGATAATCATGCCGACCAGAATATGCACCAACGACACCCCGACCGTGCGGCCAACATGACTCAGCTGCCCCGCGTTATCGCGCAGCCAGGCCGCCAAGGATACCTGCCACTCCTCAACCGAGGTGGGCAACTCATCCTGCAACGATAGGGGCAAATAGCTGCGCGCCTTATCCACCACATCCGCCAGTTTTTGCAACAGGGCGGGCGCACTGTCACTGCCGCTATGCAGATGGGCGGCCAGAATCAGCACCCCAACCGTAATGGCGGCAATCATCACCGATGGCACCAGAATCAGCACGATGACCTTGCCCAGCCTTGGCATCACCCCCAGCCGTTTGGTCAACGGCACGGTCGCCTGCACCAGCTGGTAAATCAGCAATCCCGCCAACAGAGCGGACAGCAGGTGCAGGGATAGCACGGCCACCAAAGCCAGCCCCATCATGACTTGGGTAATCAGGGTTAGACGGGCGGTTTGCTCGGCATGCGAATTGGTGGAGGTGGTGATCGCCATCGCTACGCCGCCGTCACGCTAGCATAGGCCCAGTCCAGCCAGGGCAGCAGCGCGGCCACATCGGCCGCCTGCACCGTTGCCCCGCACCAAATCCGCAAGCCCGCCGGCGCATCGCGGTAGCCGGCAATGTCAAAGGCGACCCCCGCCCCCTCAAGCTTTTTGGCCAACTGCTTAATCACCTCCTGCTGCGCATCGCCGGCCAAGGCGGTGAACCAGGGCGCGGTGATGCTGAGGCAGACCGAGGTGGTGGAGCGGGTGGCGGGATCGCTGGCCAAGAAATTGACCCAGGGGGTACGGGCTACCCAGTCCGCCACCAGCTGTGCATTCGCCTCCGCCGCTTTGACCAACCCAGCCTGCCCCCCTACCGATTCCGCCCAGGTCAGCGCGTCCAACAAATCCTCAACGCACAGCATGGAGGGGGTGTTGATGGTTTCGCCCGCGAAAATCCCGCTGATCAGCTTGCCCTTTTTGGTCAGGCGAAACAGCTTAGGGATTGGCCAGGCGGGGGTGTAGCTTTCCAGGCGGGCTACCGCGCGGGGGCTGAGGGCGATCATGCCGTGCTGCGCCTCACCCCCCAGAACCTTTTGCCAGGAATAGGTGACGACATCCAGCTTGTGCCAGGGCAGTCGCATCGCCAACACGGCGGAGGTGGCATCGCAAATGCTCAACCCCTGGCGGTCATCGGCAATCCAATCGCCGTTCGGCACCCGCACGCCGCTGGTGGTGCCATTCCAGCAAAAGACCACGTCACGCGCCCAATCAACCTGACTCAGGTCGGGCAGGCCGCCATAGGGGGCGGTGAAGCTGCGGGCGTCGGGCAGCCGCAACTGCTCCACCACATCCTGCACCCACTCCAACCCGAAATTTTCCCAGGCGACCACATCCACGCCGCGCTGCCCCAGCAGGCTCCACAACGCCATTTCGATGGCGCCCGTGTCGGAGGCGGGCACGATGCCCAGTAGGTAATCATCGGGCAGCTCCAACAGCTTTTTGCTGCGCGCAATCGCCTCAGCCAGCTTGGCCTTGCCCGCGCTGGATCGGTGCGAACGCCCCAGGCATGCATCCTTCAGCGCGTCCAACTGCCACCCTGGCCTTTTGGCGCAAGGGCCCGATCCGAAATTGGGATTGCCAGGCTTGCTGGTAGGGATTGGGATAGGGGTGCTGGTCATAACGATTTCACCTAAGATTGCAAAGGGTTATGGATGCTGCTTTAGCCATTATGTTTGGGACGCAAAGTTGGAAAGGCAATAACATCGCGGATGCTGTGAGAATCCGTTAACAGCATGGTTAGGCGATCGATTCCGATACCAAATCCCCCGCAAGGGATAAGACCGTATTCCAGGGCGGTTATGAAATCCTCATCCAACATCATCGCCTCCTCATCCCCTGCGGCGCGTGCCGCCACCTGATCCTCAAAACGGGCACGCTGATCAAGTGGGTCAGTCAGTTCCGAAAAGCCATTGGCAATTTCCCACCCATTGGCAAAACTTTCAAAACGCTCAGCAAACCGTGGGTCATGACGATGCGCCTTAGCAAGCGGGGAAATCTCTCTGGGATAATCAATGATGTGGGTCGGTTGAATTAGCGATGGTTCCACCTTTGCGCCAAATACCTCGGCCACCGCCTCTCCCCAGTTGGTTTTCGGGGGCAATTTGACTCCAACGCTGGCCGCCGCCGCGACTGCCTGCCCCGCATCGGTGATGGCTTCAAAATCCAGGCCACAGGCCGCCTTAATGGAATCGGTCATACGATGACGCGGCCAGGGCGGGGTGAAATCCAACACATGCTCCCCAAAAGAGATTCTGTTAGAGCCGTGAATCCGCGTTACCAATTGTGATAAGACGCGATCATTTTGGCTCATCACCTGATCGGCGTCCAGGCACATTTTATAGGCCTCAATCGTGGTAAATTCGGGATTGTGCCGCACCGAAATGCCTTCGTTGCGAAAGCATCGGTTAATCTCAAAAACCCCATCATACAGGCCACCCACCAACAGGCGCTTCAGATCCAATTCTGGGGCAATCCGTAACAACAGGTCAATGCCCAGGGCGTTGTGATGGGTATGGAACGGTTTGGCCGCCGCCCCACCCTGAGTATGGTGCAGCATCGGGGTTTCCACCTCAATATAGCCCTCCGCCTCCATCAGCTGACGCAAATGGCGCACAATCAGGCTGCGCGTGATAAAAGTTTGGCGCGACTCCTCACTCATAATCAGGTCGAGATAGCGTTGGCGATAGCGCTGTTCCACATCCGTCAAGCCATGATGCTTTTCTGGCAATGGCAACAGGGCTTTTGACAGAACCACCAAGGTTTGCACCCGCACCGACAGCTCACCACGGGGGGTACGGCGGATTGTGCCCGTCGCGCCCACAATGTCACCAATATCCAATAGGTCGAGAATGACCTTCGACTGCGGATCCAAATGATCCTGATGACTGAACAGCTGAATTTTACCGCTAGCATCCAACAAATCGATAAACATACCGTTGTTGCGCATCGCCATAATTCGCCCGGCCACCTTAACCTCATCCGTGGTATCGCTGCCATTTTCCAAATTGGCATAATGGGCTTGCAATTCCACATTTTGGTGGCTGCGGGGGAAACTGTGGGGATAGGGATTGATGCCCAGCTCTCTTAACTTATGGGCTTTGGCCAAACGGTTGGCGCGCAGATCCTGCACCATATGATGTTGCATGGGGGTATCGGAAATGGGGGGGGTAGACATGGGAAAAGCACCGTAAAAAATCAAACTAAGTGGGCAATGCTAACCAACTTGATGGGCAGCGTCCAGCAAAACGGATGCCGCAAACTGCTCTAGCCAATAATGCTGGCGCCGCCATCAACATAGATTACCTGCCCCGTCACACGGCGCGCCTGATCGCTGACCAGCCAGGCGGCGGCGGATCCAACATCGTCAATGGTGGCCAACTGGTGCAGGGGGGCTTTGGCGGCAACCGATTCCATCAACTCATCAAAATGGCTCAGGCCGCTGGCGGCGCGGGTCATGATTGGCCCAGGGGAGAGGGCGTTGACGCGAATTTCCCGATCCCCCAACTCTGCCGCCAAATAGCGCACACTGCCCTCCAACGCGGCCTTAACAGGCCCCATCAGGTTATAGCCAGGCTCAATTTTCACCGCGCCATAGTAACTCATGGTCAAGATGCTGCCACCCGCGGCCATCAGGGGCGCGGCGGCACGCACCAACCGCACCAGAGAATGACAGGAAATGTCCATAGCAGTGGCAAAGCCCGCGGCGGAACAGTCCAGGAAGGCTCCCTGCAAATCCTGCTTTGGCGCAAAAGCGATGGAGTGCAACAGAAAGTCCAGCCGCCCCCAACGCTGCCGAATCTCTTCGAACAACGCCTCCTGCTGCTCTGGCGCGGTAACGTCCAGCGGCATGATGATCGGGCAATCCAACTGTTGCGCCAATGGGCGAACAAACCCCTCCGCCTTGCTATTCAGATAGGTGGCGGCCAGGTCAGCCCCCGCATCGCGAAAGGCACGGGCGCAGCCATAGGCAATGCTGTGCTCATTGGCAATACCAACCACCAACCCAACCTTACCGCTTAATGCCGCCATAGCCGCCCCCCAAGTTATCCGTGAAACCGATACCCTGGCAGCCTATCAGAAAACCGCCCATTGGCCAAATTTGGCCAATCAAAGCTTTGCAAGAACGAACGACAATGCCCAACTTGCTGAGTGATGAAATGGGAAAAGATTGGCGGATTACGGCGGTTTGGCTTAGGTTTTGGTAGCCACTGTTTGCCAGGCGGGCTCGGTGGTTGGCCTGCCGAAGTAATAGCCCTGCAGCACCGCAACCCCCAAATCTTTCAGCAAATTGGCCTGCTCAACATTCTCAACCCCCTCCGCCACCGTCACCAGCGATAGGTCGCTGGCCAAGCCCACCAGGGTCTGCACCATGCGGATTGAGGCGGCATCGTCGGGCAACAGCTTAACGAAATCGCGGTCGATCTTCAGAATATCCACGGGCAGATACTGCAGCTCCCGCAAGGAGGTAAAGCCCGCGCCAAAATCGTCCAGGGCGATGCGGCACCCGCTTTTTTTCAAGGCATTTACAAAATGGCTGGACTGTTCCAAATCATCCATCGCCGCCGTTTCGGTAATTTCCACCACCAAACGCTTGGCCAGGCTGGGATCCTTGGCCAGATTTTCCATCAACTGCTTCAACCAGCGGCCATCGCTGATATTGGCGGGCGACACATTAATCCCCAGATCCAAATCAGGGTTGGCGCGCAATTCATCCAACGCCATATCCATCACCGCCCAATCGACTTGGCGAATCAGCCCCAGCTTTTCAATGACGGGGATAAATTCCGCCGCCGGCATCATCGTGCCGTCAGGGTTTTTCATCCGCAACAAACATTCATGCGAAACGGCCTGATGGGTGGTGGCATCCACCAGCGGCTGATAGGCCAGACACAAATCCTTGTTCTGCAGCGCTCGGCGCACCTTATCCTGCAACGCGAGGTTGTGTGTCTGCACCGCCTTATCCGAAACCATGGGCTTAAATTGTGAAAAGCTGCTGGATCCCTTGCGTTTAGCATGTTGCAAGGCGATTTCCGCCCGCGCCATCAACTCGGTCGCTGTAACCCCCTGGGTAGGAAAGATGATGCCACCGACAGAAGCGGTCAGGGGGATGGCTCCCTGCTCGGTATTAAAGATCTCCTCCGCGATGACGCGGATAAAACGCTCGGCCGCCCCCACCAATTCATCTTCGGTACAATGGTACAGAATCAGGCCAAAACGATCGCCATCCACCCGTCCCATAATGTCGGCAATCCGCAAATGGTGCAGCAACCGTTGCGCTACACGATTCAGCAATTTGTCACCGATACGGAAACCATAGCATTCGTTAATCACCGAAAACCGATCGATCCCCACCACCAAATAGGCGCCCGTGGTGGAAAAATGCTGAACGTAATTGACCGCCTTATCCAACGATTCCCGCAGCCGTCTTTTGTTGTAATGACCCGTAATGTCGTCATAGTCTGCATAATGAATAAGCTTAGCCTCTTGCGATTTCAGCTCGTCAATCGTGCGTAGCGTGCCATAAACATGGGTGACTCGCCCGCTGCTGTCCAATTTTACCTGACCACGTTCATGCACCCAAACGGAGGCACCCTTGCGGCCATGCAGTCGGTATTGGCATTCATAGCGATCACCATGCGCCAAATGGCGGGTAATGGCCTGGCGATGGGTCAGGGCATCACTTTCACTCATCAGGGTATCAAACAGCGCCATGCTGGCCGGGGTTGGCAGATCCTGATCGAAAAATTCCTCCATCGCCCCAACCCAATTCAGCTGATCGCCATCAATATCCCAGGAAAAAGCCAAATCGCCCGCGGCCTCAAGGCTTAGAAGCGCTGTAAGTTCCAGGCGTTGTGGCGCGGCAACAGGCTTTGCCGATGCAATAACGGCAGGGTGAGACATAGGAAAAACCGATTGAAAGCAGGTGACAATACTGCTTTCACGATCGCATGGGCTGGTTAAGGTTTACTTAACAATAAGGCGATCTTACCTGATTCAGTAGCCAGATAGCTACCCAGCAAAAAACCGTCTTAGTCTGCACCGCTTGACCACTGCCAACAAATCAGCCATGCCGAATAGGATGAGCGCACCCCCCCTATCACCACCTGCCAGCACCAAACCGCTTAGCCCTAGCGAGGTTCAGGCCATTTTTGCCAATTTCGCCGCCGCCAACCCCCATCCCAAAACTGAGCTGGTGTATGACAGCCCCTTTACCCTGCTGGTCGCGGTGGTGCTGTCAGCGCAAAGCACCGATGCGGCGGTTAATCGCGCCACCGCCAAACTGTTTGCCGTCGCCAACACCCCCCGCGCGCTGTTGGGGTTGGGGGTTGAGGGGCTAAAGCCCTATATCCAAAGCATTGGGCTGTACAACACCAAGGCCGCCAACCTGATTACCTTATGTGAACAGCTGTTGTCCCAACATGACGGGCAGGTGCCGCAAACGCGGGAAGCCTTGCAAGCGCTGGCCGGGGTTGGCCGCAAAACCGCCAATGTCGTGCTGAACACCGCCTTTGGCCAGCCCACCATGGCGGTCGATACCCATATCTTTCGGGTCAGCAACCGAATCGGCCTGACCCACGCCAAAAATGTTGAACAGACGGAGCGGCAATTGCTGGCCATCATCCCGCCTGCCTACCTACTACACGCCCATCACTGGCTGATCCTGCATGGCCGCTATACCTGCACCGCGCGCAAACCGAAATGCAATCGATGCCCCATTGCCCACTGGTGCCGTTATCCTGACAAGACTTAGGTAGAGTGGCGCCAGTTCAGCAGCAGGGCGCGCATGGTCAGGTACAGCACGCCAGCGTTAAACAAATGCCACAAGAAATGCAGACCAACGGGAATTTGCGCACACACCACCAAATCAAAAGTGCGAGCGGTCAGGGAAAGCAGGAAGAGGCCAATGGCCTGCCACAGGGCAAAGGGGGCTATCAACCTCCCCGCCCGCTGGTGATAGAATGCCATCCCCCCCAGGAACAGCAGGGCGGGAGCATAGGAGGTGCTACCATTCAACCGCTCATGCAGGCTGGGTGGCACCACCTGCCCCATTGCCACACCCGCCAGCAGGAACAGGGCAACCAGCCCCCCCACCGCCCAACGGGGCAGCTTGGCTATCCGCCAGCTGTAGATTGCCAGAAAGCTGATCTGATAAACCGCAATCGGAATAACATCCGCCAACATTGCCCCAAAAGTTGCCAGGGTGTGAAACAGGCTGCTGCCCACCCCGATGATCGCTATCAGGGCAATCAACCAGGCAATCGGCCAATCCCAACGCCACCGCCAGGGTTGCAGCTTTTGCCTAGCCAACCGCAACGCTCCATAAGCCGCCAGCAAAAATGCCAGGTTGGTCAGCGCGTTAATCGGTTCAGCCCAAAAAGCCGCGCTGGTGCGTTCACAGTACTGGGTAATCGGGGTGATCATACCAAAAACAACTTGAGAACCAGCCTGCCCCTACTGCACAATCCGCCAGCTGCCATCCGGTTGACGACAGGCGGTTCCATACGCCTCCTGCGCCCGACCACCGACACTAACAGTCTGGGTAAATTCGCGGCAGTATTCCCCATTCGATGCCTGATAGGCTGGTTTGGGGACAACCGTGCCCGAATTGCCAGAGTCAGGATTGCGCCAGGCGGTTGAGGTGCCCGAAGGCGCCGTCTCAAAAGCCTGATTGGCGGCGCGGTTAGCGTACATCGCATCCGCCTTATCCAGGGATTGCCCAATCTGATTGCCCAAAAATGCCCCCAACAACGTGCCGGTCGCCACCATCGCCAGCTGGCCATTGCCCTTACCGAATTGGGAACCGACGACAGCGCCGCCAACCCCGCCCAGGATGGTTCCAACCCCCTCCTTCATGCCGCCATTACCGCCACCGCCCCCCCGCGTGTTGGTACAGCCGACCAGAATCACCGCCGCCATCACCATGGCCGAAAATTTTTTGCCGCGCATCGTCATTCCTTTTTTCAAAATTGCTGCCGCCACCGTACGACAGATTGAAGAATAGAATAGGCAAACTTTCTGGCAAGATCATGGTAAAAAATTGTGAATGTCCAAGTTCAGATAGATGTGAGACGTGATGGTGGTGGTGGGTGAGGCAAGTGTTGGTAAGTCGCAGACTTATCACCGCTTTCCTCACCCTTTTTTTGCTTTTTTACGGCAAAAAAGACTTACTGG
>JBILMH010000037.1:0-17700 GCA_044375625.1 Alphaproteobacteria bacterium | reverse complement strand
GTGAATCGGCAACAAATGGGTCAGCCAGCCAATCAGGGCGGGCAAGACACTGAAGCCAAACAGCTGATACAACTGTTTCTGGCGATCATCGTTGATATAGACGCTGCGGCCGATGGCGATACCCCAATAGATCGCGCTTTGGAAACACAGCACGATTGCCGCATAGCGTTCATACAGGCTGATTAACAGCTGTTGGATATCCAGCTGGTTCAGGGGAACCAGCCACATCGCCGAAGCGAAAAACAAAAACGGCACAATACCCGCCCACCCCAACAGGCTGGCGGTTACATACACGCGCGAATTGCCCGCACGCACCTCAAGGTATCGGTTGCCCCACGACAGCGGCGGAATTTTCAGCAGCCACGCCAATATCGTTGTCAGCTTGATCATCGGACATTCCCACCCGCTATGGCTTTTTTTGATGTGTACTGTTGGGCATACTGTTGGCAATGTAATCTGGAAGGCTTAACAGATACTTAACATTGCGATTTACCCCCAGCATCGTTAGCATGGCGGCAGCATCAAAATTTTAGGGCGTTTTTTATGATTGCTCAGCTTTATGGCACCATTCACCCCCTGCCCAGCTGGGACGATGGCGACGATCTGTTGCTGCGAACCAATGGCGGGGTGGCCTATCGCTTTGCCTGCTCCGCGACCAGCCGTCAACGGCTGTTGGCCGCCAATGACGGGGATGTGGTGGTGCTGACCGAATTGATGGTGCGCGAAGACCGCTGGCTGCTGTATGGGTTCAGCGACGGGGCGGAGCAGGCGGCCTTTCGCCTGCTGACCAATGTGCAGGGGGTTGGGGGTAAGGTTGCCTTGGCCTTGCTGTCCGCCCTGCCACCCGCCCAGCTGCAACAGGCGATTTTGGGCAAGAATGTTAAGGCGTTGCAAAAGGCGGATGGGGTGGGTGCCCGCCTGGCCGAACGGCTGATTACAGAGCTTAAGGATCGGCTGGCCAAACATCCGCTGACCGATGCATCCGATCCAATGGCGACTGATGCGCTGGATGACGGATCCCCCTTGCCCCCCGCGCATCTGGATAGCCCCCTGCTGCAGGATGCTTGCCAAGCCCTAATCCAACTGGGCTACAGCAAAAATGAGGCCTCAACCGCCCTGGCACAGGTGGGGGAACGGCCATCGCCGCCCACCACCCTGGCAGGCCTGCTGACCGCTGCCCTGCAACAATTGGCGGCTGGCCATACGGCGAACAGCCGCAACGCGGGCGGGGCATCGTCATGAGTCGTAACGCCGCCAACGCCGCCAACCCCGCATCTTCCCCCGCCCTATCGGCGGTGCGCCAACCCGAGGCGGCCGATACCGACAACCTAAGCCTGCGGCCACAGGGGCTGGCCGACTTTGTTGGCCAACGCAAGCTCAAGGGCAATTTGCAGGTGTTTATTGAGGCGGCACGGGCGCGGGGCGATGCGTTGGATCACCTGCTATTCCATGGCCCCCCCGGCCTAGGCAAAACCACCCTGTCGGCGATTGTCGCACGGGAATTGGGGGTTGGCTTGCGCACCACCAGCGGCCCCATCATCAGCCGTGCGGGCGATTTGGCCGCCATTCTGACCGCGCTGCAACCGCGCGATGTGCTGTTTATTGACGAAATTCACCGCCTGCCCGCCGCGGTGGAGGAGGTGTTGTACCCCGCGATGGAGGATCGCAAGCTGGACATTTTGATTGGTGAAGGGCCAACCGCCCGCACCGTTCGCCTGGATCTGCCGCCCTTTACCCTGATTGGCGCCACCACCCGCAGTGGCCTGCTGACCACGCCCCTGCGCGACCGCTTTAGCATTCCCCTTCGGCTGGAATTTTATGAGCAGGAGGAGTTGCAGATTATCGTTGGCCGCGCCGCCCGCCTGCTGAATCTGGATTTATCCCTGGATGGAGCGGCGGAGATTGCTAAGCGCAGCCGTGGCACCCCCCGCATTGCCGAACGGCTGGTCAAACGGGTGCGCGACTTTGCTGAGGTGGCGCGGGTTACCCTGGTGGACGCCACCATGGCCGACCAAGTCCTAACCGCGTTGGAGGTGGATCGTTATGGACTGGACAGCCTGGATCGCCGCTATCTGCACGGCATAGCCCATCACTATCGCGGCGGCCCCGTTGGTATTGACACCATGGCCGCCCTGCTGGCGGAACAGCGCGACACGTTAGAGGATGTGGTGGAACCCTATCTGTTGCAACTGGGGTTGTTGCAACGGACGGCGCGCGGCCGCCAGCTGACCAACCAGGCCTTTGAGGTTCTTGGCCTACCGCCCCCCAGCCACCTGGCCACCATCCCCCCCACCAACGAAACCCTGTTCGATTAGCGGGGGGGTATAGTGCCCTTTTATCGCGTGGGTACCGCAGCCTGAGCCCTTACTATCAAAACACCACCATCCTCATCATAGCAGCGCTGGCCACCCGTGATGACTTGAGCGGCGGTGTCAAGAAAAATACGCCATTTTTCTCGGTTATCCTCCGAAACACGTTCTGTGACATCATCTAAATTAAAGGCTTCTTTAAATCCATCAAAACCTTTGCCAACATACTCTTCTAATTTGTTGCCTAGATAAGTTGTTAGGTCTTGTACAGCGCCTGGTTGATTCTCCAAAACTCTCTGAAAAACATAGGCCACAAGAGGGGGATATTGGGTTTTTGCTTGAGCGATTGTTACATTAGTTAATATAGCGGGTGCATCCGTAGTAATTGTAGCCATCTCTTAACTTCCTTATTTTTTAAAAAACATCAAAAATCCGCACACCGATCGCGGGTGCGGAACAAGTTTTGGGGAAGTGTGGGGGCAGAAGCGGTTTTGGGGGAAGTGCTGACAGATTACTCCGCCGCGTCCTGCCCCTCCGTCATTCGCGCAGCGGACTCAGCAGCAGCATCTTTCGCAGCCGCCTCTTTGGCGGCGGCGGCGGCAACACCGTAATCGTTACGCTCAACGATACGGGCTTTTTTACCGGTCAGGCCACGCAAGTAGTACAGTTTGGCGCGGCGCACCACGCCACGGCGAACCACCTCAACCGCTGCAACGGCGGGGGCGCACAGGGGAAATACCCGCTCAACACCCTCACCATAGGAAATTTTACGAACCGTAAAGGTCGAATTGATGCCATCGTTTTTGCGGGCAATGCATACACCCTCATAGGCCTGCACCCGTTCACGCGTGCCTTCAACCACCTTCACCATCACCTTCAGGGTGTCGCCAGGGCGAAAATCGGGAATAGCGCGCGCCTCAGCCAGGGTGGCGACTTGTTGTTGTTCAAATTTTTGCAACAGATTGGTCATCGGTCAGCTCTGCATAAAACTGTTTATTCTTGGGAGAGACACTTTACCCATAAATCTGGCCGTCGCGCAAGCGTTATTTCTTTCGATTGTTGCAATCGCCATTCCGCGATCGCCTGATGGTTGCCGCTGGTCAAAACCGCGGGCACGGAACGCCCCTGCCAGCTTGCCGGGCGGGTGTAGTGCGGATACTCCAACAGGCCTGTCGTGCCAAAGCTTTCCTCTGCATGGACTTTATCATTACCAATAACCCCCGGCCGCAGACGCAGGCAGGCATCCAGCAGCAGCATCGCCGCCAAATCGCCCCCCGACAATATATAGTCGCCGACCGACACCTCCTCCATCTCATGCGCGTCAATCACCCGCTGATCCAACCCTTCATAGCGCGGGCAGACGATGGCCAGCGCGGGTTCCGCCGCCAGCTCCGCCACCAGGGCTTGATTCAGCACCCGTCCACGAGGACTCATCAGCAGCAGGCGGGGCTTGGCACCCTCCATCGGCAGACTTGCGCGCAGGGCGGCATCCATCACATCGGGGCGCAACACCAATCCCGTGCCACCACCATAGCTGGCATCATCGACGGTTTGGTGTTTGTCGGTGGCATGGTCGCGGATATCGGTCACCCGCAGCTGCCACAGGCCGCGCTTTTTCTCTTGGTTTTGTTGCGACGCCAAAGCCTTACCAGCCAGGGATACCCCCAACGGCCCCGGCCACATTTCGGGAAACAGGGTGAACAGGTGGATTGTCCAGGGCGCGCCCGTGCTGGACAAGGCAGTGCTGGGCAAGGCGGTGCTGGACGAGGATGGGGGGAGATTGGGTGCCATGGTCATTCATCCGCCGTGGTTAGGCGCCGTCCTGCAACAATCGCTGCATCGCCTGCTGTTGATCGGCCTCGGCCAGCGGCCATTGATCGGTGCCAAAGACGATTTCGCCATTGCGCATCATCACCTCATGCTGGGTCATCAGGTCGTTGTTGCTGTGCATCGGGATAACATGCACATGCATATGGGGCACGCCATAGCCCGACACCATCAGCCCCACCCGCTCTGGCCGCAGCCGTTGGCGGATACGGGCGGCCAAATGCTTGCTAACCACCATCAGATGGGCGGCCAGGTCGTCGGGCAGATCATCAACATGATCAATATGGTGGCGGGGAATCACCAGCAGATGGCCGGGGCGAATCGGGCGATGATCCAAAAAGGCGACGCAGCGATCGTCGCGGTAGATCCAATAGGCATCGGCCTGCCCCGCCAGAATCTCACAAAAGCGGCACCCCTCAACGAATTGGACGGCGGGGGTCGCGGCGGGCAATTCTTCTGGCCATGCTTCTGGAGGTAAATCAGGCATTTAGCTTTTCTTTTGCAGATTTTCCAGCTGATGTTGCAGATCGTTGATCTTATCCTCCAGCCGTTGCAACACCTGCAACTCATCGGCCGCCAAAGCACGCTTATCGGCAGCTTGATCCGCGGATCGCATCGGCTTGTTGGCAGAGGGCGCAGCCGCATCCTTGCTGGTAAAGGGGCTAAAAAACTGCATCATGCGGTCATAGAATTCGACATTTTGCTTACTCAACGCCTCAATCTGATCAAAGTTGAACAGGCCGCCCACCCCCTGCGGCGTATAGTTGCGCACCTCATCAACATTGGTCAAAAATCCCCGCATCACATGTTCCAGATAGGGGGTGACAAAGGGTTGCATGTTGTCGCCATACATGCGAATCAGGCGGCGCAGAAAGCTTTCGGACAACAGGTTGGATCCCTTGCCCTCCTGCTCCACAATAATTTGGGTCAGCACGCTTCGGGTCAAATCCTCACCCGTTTTGGCATCCACCACGACAAAATAGCGTTCCTGTTTGGCCATTTCGCACAAATCGCCCAACGTGACATAGGTGCTGGTTTCGGTGTTATACAGCCGGCGGTTGGCGTATTTCTTAATCACCACCCCCTCAGTCGGATTCGGCTCAGCCGCAAACATCGCGGCAAAAGTTTGATTGGTAGGTTGGTTGGTTTTGTCGGTCATGCCAATGCCAGAAAAATGGTGATAAGCGCCCCTGCGCCGCATCCAATCTTAGCACACTGCCAGCAAAAGGAAAGCTGGCACGGCCTGTCTTGTGACGGGTGGTGGCAAGGACAAACGATTGCTTGAACAAGGCCTGATGGTGCGGCATGGTAAGGGGGCAAGGGGCACCGCAAGGGTTTTGCCTGTTACAGAACGAGAGGATGGGTTGCTTTACACGCAGTTTAGGAGAAAAGAAGCAATATGATATTAGAACACCAAAGATTACAGTCGCTTATAGAGTTTGCTCAGGCATCTGCTGCACTTAAAGGCAGCCCCGTATCAGACGCTGGAAGCCATCCTTTCTGTGAGTATGAGCACGCCCTAATCGGGCTTCCTGGTGTACATATTAATCCTAGCAATGACGAAGATGAGGTTTGGATTAAAGTTGAACGCTTGCATGAATCAGACCCGCCAGCAATTAGCCAAGATCTTCTTAAATTATGGGCGGATCTCTCTAACAGCCCGACCAAAGAACCCACCTTAAAACCATCAGTGGAAATAGAAAAGCTTATAGAAAAAGGATTTATTAGCGCAGATAACGAAAACAACGCCAGCAAAAATCAGGCGGAACTAATTTTTCTAAAGGACTTCTCTCTTAAAAGTGAGGTTGAAGGACAGCTAAAATCATATATTACCACCAAATGGGAAGCGTGGTCGGAAGAAGAAAAGAAACGTCGACGCACCATTAAATTATATGGCGAACTATTTACCCTAAAGCAACAGCTTGATGGATCGCTTATTGATACACAGCTAGAAATAGCAATGGGTGTCGGGATGGCCATTTGGAATATGGATGGAGTTAAAGTATGCTACCCCCTTATTACACGTCTTGCAGAAATTCATGTAAACGAATTAACCATGGCCATAGAAATTCGACCAAGAGGCATTGATCCTCGCTTAGAAATAGATATTTTTACAGCTGCTGATAATCTTGGAACGGCCGATCTTGAAAAAGCATTCAAAGATTTTATGCTAAAAGCCACCCAAACTTTTTCTCCCTTCGATAGCGGCACTTTCGATGGCATATTAAGATCGGCAGTGGCAGCATTGGATTCAAAAGCTGTATATTGGCCATCAAAAACCTCCCCTGATGATCGCAAACTACCCCAATCTTCCGAATCGCTCAAAATTACGGATACATGGGCCTTGCTAGCACGGCCTCGAAGCAAGAGCTTATTTGTACAAGACCTCGAAAGATTCAAGGCTGCACTAGAAGAAGGAAGCGATTTTATCCTGCCAAAAGCTATTAAGGCAGTTTTAACAGAGCCTTCAACAAAAAATGAAGAGGCAACACTTCTATCATATCGTGGTTTATCCGTCATTCGTGGTAGCTCAGGCTTAGGGGGCACCTCTGAAAGTCATAAAGTTCAAGATTTGTATTTTCCGATGCCGTTTAACGATGAGCAGGTTAGAATTGTACAAATGCTGGATCATTACGATGGTGTGGTTGTTCAAGGACCACCTGGCACAGGAAAAACTCATACTATCGCCAATATAATTTCACATTATTTTGCTTTAGGAAAGCGAGTGTTGGTTACCTCAATGAAGGAACCTGCATTAGCCGTGTTACGCGATAAATTACCAGAAGAAATACGTCCTCTTGCAATCAGTCTTCTTAACAATGAACAGGAGGGCATGAAGCAATTTGATTATGCGATAAGCAAAATCGCCTCAGAAATACAGACCATAGACCGCATAACATACAAGAAAGAAATAGATCTTTTAGAACAAAGCATCGATTCGTTGCACGCACAATTATCTGGCATTGATAGGCAGATTAGCAACTGGGCAAAAAAGAATCTTGAACCTATCGTAATTGACGAGATCGAATACAGCCCCGTTAAGGCCGCGCAGGAAGTGGTTTCTGGTGAAGGCCACTATGAATGGCTAGAAGATGAAATTAACCTAGAAAACAAACCACTATTCAATAATTTTGATATATCAAGGTTGCGCGAGGCACGGCAAGCGATTGCTAAAGACATAGACTATCTAGGCGTTCAACTTCCAGAAATTGCCGCGCTTCCAGAAACCATTGAACTTATAAGAATTCATCAAGATCTTTCGCGTCTTGCTGATTTAGAAGCGGCAATTGATGCAGGCAACCTACCGACACTATCGAGCGCTGATGATAATGCCTTTGAAAATGTGTGTCAGCTAGGATCAGAAGTAGAGCTACTATTTGATCTTGAAAAAAAGATTGATTTTTACAACGTATCTTGGCTATCCAGCGCGAGAAATTTTCTTTTTCAAAAATCTTCTGATGCAACAGATTTGCTAAGAATTTTTGATGAATTAGGCGAAGAGCTTCAGGAGGCATTCAAAAGACGCAATGATTTTTTATCAAAACCCGTAACAGTTCCCACGGATATTGAGATCGATCGCGATATTTGTGAGGCAATAGAAAACAAGGCGGTAGGAAAGTCCGCTTTTGGTCTTTCTGGATTTATTGGGAAAACAAACCAAAAAAAGAAAATTGATGAGATACGAATAGTCTCTGCATTACCTAACTCACAGGAGGATTGGCAACACGTTTTATCTTATATTAATTTGCAGCGTGATTTTAGAGATTTAATTGCGCGTTGGAATACCGTTGCGAAAGAGCTAGGCATTGAGATCTTCTCATCTTGTGATCCTTCAAACGCAATCATAGCCAAAGAATATTATGAACTTTATCATGCTGTGCGCCGCCATATCGAGATCGAAAGTCGGGTTGTTGAACAAACAAAACGGCTATTTCCTACTTGGGAGAAATGCACACTGATCTCTACCAACAAAGCTCATTTATCTGAGCTTAAGAGACACATCGAAAACCACATTCTAAGAAAGAAATTAGCGAACGCCTGGTCTTCAAAAGAAAAATTTCAGGCAATGTTATCGGTCTATACGGGCAAAATTATTCAATCATTGCAAAAATTCTCAAACGAAGTTTTGGGAAATTCGGCAATATCGGATATCGAAATGCAATCCCAATGGTCTCAGTTAGTCGGCGAGCTTAAACGACTGCACAGCCTAAAGAGCTTCTTCAATGATATTTCAGAGATCACTCATAGAATCGAACAATCTGGTGGCATAAAGTGGGCAGATGCCCTTCGCCACACTGCACCATCAGAAATGTTAGATGCGTTGCTCCCCGATACCTGGGCTAACACATGGCGATTAAAACGTTTGGCAACTTTTCTTGAGGCTGCCGACGCAAGATCAGATCTTCGACAACTAACAAAGCAACGCAAGGATGTTGAAGCGACTTTAGCGCAGACTTATCAGATAATCGTTGCTAAACGCACATGGCTAAAACTGGCTGAGAATGCCACCCCAGATATTCGATCGGCTCTCGTTGCTTTCCAAACAGCAATTGCAAAGATTGGAAAGGGGACTGGTAAGCGTGCCATTCGCTACAGGCAGGATGCACGCAAGGCAGCATCACGAGCAAATCCTGCCATTCCTTGCTGGATTATGTCGCATTGGAGAATCTCTGAATCGTTACCAGCAGATTTTGGGTGCTTTGATTTGGTTATCATTGATGAGGCATCTCAGTCTGATCTATCAGCACTTCCTGCGCTACTGCGTGCTGACAAGGTTCTGATTGTCGGCGATGACAAACAAGTTTCTCCAGATGGCGTTGGGCTTGAGGAGGAGAAGATTCTTAACCTAATGGGTAGATATCTAGCAAACCAGGTTGATCATTATCGCGCTCAGATGACCCCCGAAAGATCCATATATGACCTATTCAAGGTAGTTTTTGCCCAGTCGTCTATAATGCTAAAAGAGCATTTCCGATGCGTTAGCCCAATCATCGAGTATTCAAAACGTGAGTTTTACAACCATGAACTGAAACCTGTACGATTGCCGAAATCATCAGAAAGGCTTGACCCTCCTTTGGTTGATGTATTGGTTGAGGATGGATTTCGCAAGGGGGATATTAACACCCCTGAAGCGCAATACATTGTTAGTGAGATAAAAAAAATATGTGATGACCCTGCAATGAAGAATCGTTCTATTGGGGTTGTCTCTCTTTTGGCAGACAAGCAAGCACTCAAAATATGGGAAATGCTAAAAAATCAGCTTGGACCAGAAAAAATTGAACAGCACCAAATTGCATGTGGTGATGCACGCACATTCCAAGGTAAAGAGCGCGACATAATGTTCCTAAGCATGATTGTCTCTCCGGGTGATGCCCATGCACAATCACGCGATTCTATTGCCCAACGATTTAACGTGGCCGCTTCTCGCGCTAGGGATCGCATGTACCTTGTGCGAAGTGTCGAGATGGATCAACTCAGCCCGAATGACAAACTCAGGCGCAATCTCCTCTCGCATTTTGTCACGCCTTACATGCAAGACGAGAAGCGCGTTGAAAATCTCCGCCAGCTTTGTGAGTCTGACTTTGAGCGAGAGGTGTACGATATACTCACTGAGAGAGGCTATAGAGTACTCCCCCAAATAAAGGTTGGGGAATACCGCATAGACATGGTTGTCGAAGGGCACAATGATGCACGCTTAGCTATTGAGTGTGATGGCGATCAATACCATGGCGCAGATCGTTGGGATGACGATATGCACCGCCAAAGAATTCTTGAGCGCGTGGGTTGGCAGTTTTGGCGGTGTTTCGCCTCAACATTTGTAAAAAACAAGAAAGATGTTGTGGCCGAATTATTGGAAGCTCTAACCGAACGAGGAATTGAGCCCATAGGGAGTGAATCATCGCCTAGGAGCATTCATACCGAATCGCGACGTGTACAAACCATCAACATGGTGGGTGATGAGGGATTCGAACCCCCGACCCCCTCGGTGTAAACGAGGTGCTCTAACCAGCTGAGCTAATCACCCATTGTTGTTCATGCTCGATTTTAACGGCTTATGCTATGGTGTTCGCACAAATGCCACAGCAAATCAAGCGTTACGGCGATTATACCGTGCCAGCCCGCCTGCAAAAAAAAGTCATGGCCAGAGAGCTTGCAACCGCAATCCCCCTGGCCAATCCTGTATCAGCAACCTAAAACGAAAACGCTTCTAGCTGGCCACTGCATCTTTCAATGCGGTGTGAGGCTTAAATTTAGGCAATTTGGACGCTGGAATGTTGATTTTCGCACCGGTTTGAGGGTTGCGGCCTTCTTTGGCGGCACGATCGGCAACCGTGAAGGTACCAAAGCCAATCAGGCGAACTTCGTCACCTGATTTCAATGCGCCTTCAACACATTCCAGAACGCAATCAACAATTTTGCCAGTTTCGGTTTTGGAAACACCGGTTTTTTCGGCAACTTGAGCGATTAGATCACTTTTGTTCACTATCTTACCCTTTCAACGATAACAGTTGGGTTGCCTATACGGAATGTCTAGGCTGCCTTGGTTTTACCATGATTGCGGGCGTGACAAAAGCAAAAAAAGCCTGAAACCTTAGAAAAATCGCGCCTCTCAGGCAATTGGGGGCATTTGCACGGCCTTTTTTATGAAAAAGCAAATAATATTGGCACTACCTGCCTATTTCACGGGTGCCCGCCCCCTTACCTAATGCGGCAGAATGGTTTGCGCCCCGTCCACCACCGCCTGTTTGGTAGCACCAACCGCAGGGGGCTTTACCGCAAATTCATCTTCCTGAGGAAAAACCACGGGCGTCAACGGCTCGGCCAGGGCTATGGCCAGCGCCTGATCGGCGGTTGCCACCGGAATAATGGTCAGGCCTTTTTTGACGTTGTCGGGAATCTCCTCAAGATCCTTTTCGTTCTCCTGCGGGATCAGCACGGTTTTGATACCCGCCCGCAATGCCGCCAGCAGCTTTTCCTTCAGCCCACCAATGGGCAACACACGCCCGCGCAGCGTAATCTCCCCCGTCATGGCCACATCGCGCCGCACCGGCACGCCCGTCAACACCGAAACGATGCTGATCATAATGGCAACCCCCGCCGATGGCCCATCCTTCGGCGTTGCCCCCTCAGGCACATGCACATGGATGTCGCGTTTTTCAAACAACTTTGGATTAATGCCATAAAGGGCGCTGCGGGAACGCACAAAGCTGTCGGCCGCGCTGACCGACTCCTGCATCACCTCACCCAACTTGCCGGTGCATTTAATCTTGCCAGAGCCAGGAACCGTTACCGATTCAATCTGCAAAATATCGCCACCCGCCTCTGTCCAGGCTAAGCCCGTGGTCACCCCCACGCTGTCCTCTGTTTCGACCTCACCATAGCGAAAACGGGGAACGCCCGCGTATTTGTTGAGGGTTTTGGCCGATGCCACAACCTTTTTCTTGGCTTTCTCCAAAATCTCCTTCACCGATTTGCGGCACAGATTGGCGATTTCGCGCTCCAAATTCCGCACCCCCGCCTCACGCGTGTAGGTACGAATCAGCTGGCGCATGGCATCGTCGGTAATGACCAACTCATCATTCTTCAGACCAGCCGCCTCCATCTGTTTAGGAATCAGGTGCCGACGGGAAATTTCTAGCTTTTCATCCTCGGTATAGCCAGGAATGCGGATAATCTCCATCCGATCCAACAGCGGTTGCGGCATGTTCAGGGTGTTGGCGGTCGCGATAAACATCACATCCGACAGATCGTAATCGACCTCTAAATAGTGATCGTTAAAGGTGTTGTTTTGTTCGGGATCCAAAACCTCCAACAGCGCGCTGGAGGGATCGCCGCGCCAATCCTGACCCAGCTTATCGATTTCATCCAACAAAAACAGCGGGTTGTTGGTTTTGGCTTTTTTCATCGACTGCACAATTTTGCCCGGCATGGATCCGATGTAGGTGCGGCGGTGCCCCCGAATCTCCGCCTCATCCCGCACACCGCCCAGCGATAAGCGCACAAAGGTACGCCCCGTAGCCTGAGCGATGGATTTGCCGAGAGAGGTCTTCCCAACCCCGGGCGGGCCCACCAAACACAGGATCGACCCCTTCATTTTGCCGACCCGTTGCTGAACCGCCAGGAACTCCAGAATGCGATCCTTAACCTTTTCCAGGCCGTAATGATCGGTATCCATCACCACCTTGGCTTGGCGAATGTCATGCTTCAGCTTGCTACGCTTGCCCCAGGGCAGCGATAAAATCCAATCCAAATAGTTGCGCACCACCGTTGCCTCGGCCGACATCGGACTCATATTTTTCAGCTTTTTTAGCTCAGCGCGACATTTGGTCTTCGCCTCCTTACTCAGCTTCAGCGTCTCAATTTTCTTTTCCAGCTCGGCGGTTTCATCACGCCCATCTTCACCATCGCCCAATTCCTTCTGAATGGCCTTAAGCTGTTCATTCAAATAGTACTCGCGCTGGGTTTTCTCCATCTGGCGTTTGACGCGGCTGCGGATGCGTTTCTCGACCTGCAGTACACCAATCTCCCCCTCCATCAGGGCAAAGACTTTTTCCAGGCGATCTTGCACCGTGGCAATTTCCAACAAATCCTGCTTATCAGGAATTTTCAGGGTCAGGTAGGAGGCAACGGTGTCCGACAGCTGCGCCGCATCCTCAATCTGATTAACACTGGTCAACACCTCTGGCGGCACTTTTTTGTTCAGCTTGATATATTGTTCAAACTGGGCAACCACCGCCCGACACAGGGGTTGCAGATCGCCATGCTCCTCACCGGTTTCGTGAAAGGCGGCCACCCGTGCCTTGTAGTACGGATCCTCCTCAAAAATTTCCAGAACGCGCACCCGCGGGCCACCCTCAACCAACACTTTAACCGTGCCATCGGGCAGCTTCAGCAGTTGCAGTACCGTGCCAAGCGTGCCAACGCGATAAATGTTGTTGACCTGCGGCTCATCATCCTTGGCGTCCTTTTGGGTGACCAGCAGGATTTTTTGGTTGTCACGCACCACCTCATCCAGGGCGCGTATCGATTTTTCGCGGCCAACGAAAAGCGGCACAATCATGTGCGGGAACACCACGATATCGCGGAGCGGCAAAACCGGATACAGGGAGGTAAAATCTACGGCTTCTAGCATTTCAGTCATGGTTTTCTCCTGCAATTACCAACTTTAGGGAAAACACCCCCCTGCCAGTCTATACCAATCCAGATAGGTAGCGAACAGCGAACTTTCAACCCTTGCAGCGCCCTACTTCAGAAGCGGGACACCAAAAGCCTTAGGAAGCTGATGGCTGCGCCGGCTCACCCGCCGCGCGTTTGGCCAGGACATGCAGGGGTTTTGCCCCTTCACTGACCACCTCACGGCTGATATGAACTTTTTCCAAATTCTTTTCGGATGGCAAATCGAACATTGAATCCAACAGCAAACCTTCCAGAATGGAGCGCAAACCCCGCGCGCCCGTTCGGCGAGCAATCGCCTTCTCCGCCACCGCCAACAAGGCATCGTCGGAGAATTCCAGATTGACCGATTCCATATCGAACAGCTTTTGGTACTGCTTCACCAGGGCGTTTTTCGGCTTGGTCAGCACATCCACCAATGCCCGCTCATCCAAATCTTGCAGGGTGGCAATCACGGGCAGACGACCCACAAATTCTGGAATCAAACCGTATTTCAACAGATCTTCAGGCTCGACCTGCCGCAGGACTTCACCGACGCGGCGATCCTCAGGCGATTGCACCGTGGCGCCAAACCCAATCGAGCTGCCCTTGCTGCGTTGAGAAATGATTTTCTCCAGCCCCGCAAACGCTCCGCCACAAATGAACAGAATGTTGGTGGTATCAACCTGCAAAAACTCCTGCTGCGGATGCTTGCGCCCCCCCTGCGGCGGAACCGAGGCAATGGTTCCCTCCATAATTTTCAACAAGGCCTGCTGCACCCCTTCGCCCGACACATCGCGGGTGATGGAGGGGTTATCGGATTTGCGCGAAATTTTGTCGATTTCGTCAATATAAACGATACCGCGTTGAGCCCGCTCAACATTGTAGTCTGAGGCCTGCAACAGTTTCAGGATGATATTCTCAACATCCTCACCAACATAACCAGCCTCGGTCAGGGTGGTGGCATCCGACATCGTAAAGGGCACATCCAAAATGCGCGCCAGGGTTTGCGCCAACAGGGTTTTACCGCTACCGGTTGGCCCAATCAGCAGGATATTCGACTTGGCCAGCTCCACATCGCTGCCCTTAGCATTCTGCGCAATCCGTTTGTAGTGGTTGTGCACCGCGACCGACAGAACTTTTTTGGCATGATCCTGGCCAATGACATAGTCATCCAAGGTGCCCTTAATTTCCAGAGGGCTAGGAATCCCCTCCCGCGCTTTGCCCGTGGTGGTGCGATTTTCCTCACGGATAATATCGTTACACAGATCGACGCATTCATCACAAATAAACACGGTTGGCCCAGCAATCAGCTTTTTGACCTCATGCTGGCTTTTGCCGCAAAACGAGCAAAACAGCGTGTTTTTGTTATCCGTGCTACCAGCTTTGGCCATGGTGGCCTCCTTTTATTCCTGTGAATCTAACCCGAAAATTGCCTAATTTTTGTTAGCAAAGCCCGCTAGTTCTAATCAATTCTAGCCCCCCTTCTTATTAAGAAAAGGTTAAAGAAAATGAGCCAGCGATGCACCGCAACAAGATATTTTGCAGCCCCTCCCCTTAGCCTAAGCCTTTTTGTCTTTGGTTGCCGCCTTTGGTGCAGGGGTCTGCGCGTCAGGGCGTTTGGCAATAACCTCGTCAATCAGGCCAAATTTCAACGCCTCGGTAGGCGACATGAATTTGTCACGCTCCAACGCCTGCGACACCACATCGAATTTTTGCCCCGTATGATCAACATAAATCTGGGTCAATCTTTCGCGCAGCAGCAGGATTTCGCGCGCCTGAATTTCAATATCGGTCGCCTGCCCCTGCGCCCCGCCCGAAGGCTGGTGAATCATAATCCGCGCATTGGGCAGAGCGAAGCGTTTGCCCTTTTCACCCGCGGTCAGCAGCAGGGATCCCATGCTGCAAGCCTGCCCCATGCACACCGTCGCCACAGGGCATTTGATGTATTGCATGGTGTCATAGATGGCCAGACCAGAGGTCACAACCCCACCCGGCGAATTGATGTAGAAAAAGATTTCCTTGTTAGGATTCTCAGATTCCAAAAACAACAGCTGGGCACACACCACGGATGACACCGCGTCATTGACTGGCCCCACCAAAAAGATGATGCGCTCTTTTAACAGGCGGGAATAGATATCAAAAGACCGCTCCCCCCGCGCTGTTTGCTCAATAACTATGGGGATGAGAGAGCTCATATGAGTATCAATCAGGTTCATGGTATTCCTTAGCCTTTAACCGGGAATGAAACGAAAAAGAGAAATTGACGAACGTCAGTGGTTGTGGGTTGGATCGTTGCATGTATGCGCGTCATGGTCAACCGCAGAATCATCGGCAATCGCCGTCGTGGTCGGCGCGGTGGCCAACAGCACATCGCCAAGGGTGGCATTTTCCTGATCGGCGAACAGCTCATCACGGCTAACCTGTTTTTCCGTCACCTTAGCCTGAGTGATAATGTAATCGACCGCCTTATCCTCTAACAGTGGCGCTGTCAGGCGTTGCAATTGCTCAGGATTCCTTTGATAAAAGGCAATAACCTTTTCGGCTTGGCCAGGATAACGGGCAGCCTCAGAGGTCAAAATCTGCCGCATATCTTCCTGCGTCAAATGAATGCCCTGCTGACGGGTAAGCTCTGACAGCAACATGCCCAGTTTGACCCGCCGTTCCGCCAGCTGTTGAATTTCCTGGTCATCAGGCTTTTCTTCGCCAGCGTTGGCGTATTCGGCCTCAAACTGCTGTTTCAGCACGGCCAACTCCTGCTCCACCAACACGGTGGGAAGGGCGAAGTCGCAGACCTTATCCAACTGATCAAACAAATCTTTTTTCAGACGGGTACGGCCAGCCTGGGCGAATTGAAAGGTCAATTGTTGACGCAACAATCCCTTCAGCTCCTCCAGATTGTCAAAACCTGCCTGCGCCGCCAATTCATCGTCAATTTCGGCGTTGGCAAATTCCATGATGGCTTTCAGGGTGATTTCAAACTCCACCTCTACCCCGGCCAGCGATGCGGTGGGGTAGTTGTCGGGAAAGGTAATTGGAAAGGAAAAGGTTTCGCCCACGCTGTGGCCAATCAACTGATCCTCAAAGCCTGGGATCAGGCGGTTGGATCCGATTTCCAACTGGAAATCATCGGCCGTGCCGCCATCAAAGGGCACGCCATCCTTTTTGCCAACAAACTTCATGCTGACGGTGTCGCCCTGCTCGGTCACTTTTTTGTCCGAAGGCTTGGTGGAACAAAAACGCTCAGCCAGCTGGGTTAGGGCAATTTGCACGCTGTCATCATCGGCGGCCGCCACCCATTTCTCCACGCTGATTTTTGCCCATTCTGGCATGGTGATGGTTGGCCAAACCTCAACGGTCAGGCCATATTCCAACCCTTCCCCCTGATTAAAGGTGATTTCGGCCACCTTGGGGCGACCAACCGCGCGCAGGCTGCGCTCATTCAACACGCTTTGGCTTTGGGTATCCAACAGCCGTTGCAACGCCTCCTGCCGCGCTTCCTCACCATAATGCTGCTGCAAAACCTTCAGCGGCACTTTGCCGGCACGAAATCCTTTCAGCTTGGCGCGCTTGCCAATGATTTGCAGACGCTCAGCCACTGCCGCCTCAACAGTTGCCGCTGGCACGGTCACCTTAAATTGGTGGGTTAGCCCTTCGGTGGCAATGGTTTGAACTTGCATGAAAGAAATCCTTTTTTAGATACAAAACAATTGGTTATAAAACATCATGACGACTAAGGTGGTGCGGGCGGAGGGACTTGAACCCCCAAGGCTTTCGCCACCAGAACCTAAATCTGGCGTGTCTACCAATTTCACCACGCCCGCGCAACAACTGGCCAGTTATTGTTAGTATCTTTAGCAACCCTTCTTTGCAAGAGGGTGTCTCCATTTTTCCACGACTGGGGGTGTGGGGTGGGGATCGTTCGGATAAAGACCCAGGCAGACGTAAGAGCAGTAGGGCGCAGGGCTTTGCAACCATTTCCATAGCCTACAAAACATTTGTATAAAAAATGCCGTTGACTTTATCCATTTAACAGATTATTCATGATTGTAATTTGCTAGCCATAGATTTTTTAGGGTTATTTTGCATCGCAAATCGACTTTGATGGGGCTAGGCCAAGACGTTAACAATCAAAAGAAGGAATTGGGTGAGATGGCATTACAGGCAGGTGAAAGCTATACAACCAATAATGGTCGAACCACAGTGATTCAGGGGGCGTTAACCCCCAAACAAGAGGCGTGGTTGGGGGAAAATCTCGATAAATCTAGGGGCTGTACCAGATAACTATGTTAAGCGTCCAATAACCAATTGTTTTAGCTTATCTAATTGTGACTTTGGCGATGGGTTGTTAAAACGCCATTCGCACTCCTTTAAAAATAGCTCAAAATGTGTCTTTGGTACACCATTAAAT
>JBILMH010000036.1:0-17936 GCA_044375625.1 Alphaproteobacteria bacterium | reverse complement strand
GGTGATGCGGTGGCGCAATTTAATCTCGGTGTGATGTACGCTAAAGGTCAGGGGGTAACAAGAGATTACGCCGAAGCGGTGAAATGGTATCGCAAAGCGGCTGAACAGGGATTGGCAGCGGCGCAATCCAATCTCGGTGTGATGTATGAAAAAGGTCAGGGGGTAACGCGGGATTATGCCGAAGCGGTTAAATGGTATCGCAAAGCGGCTGAGCAGGGTAATGCGGTGGCGCAATCCAATCTCGGTGTGATGTACGATAACGGTTGGGGCGTAACGAGGGATGATGCCGAAGCGGTTAAATGGTATCGCAAAGCGGCGGAACAGGGCGATGCGGCGGCGCAATATAATCTCGGTTTGATGTACGATAACGGTTGGGGCGTAACGAGGGATGATGCCGAGGCGGTGAAATGGTATCGCAAAGCGGCTGAACAGGGATTGGCAGCGGCGCAATCCAATCTCGGTGTGATGTATCGTGAAGGAGAAGGGGTAACGAGGGATTATGCCGAAGCGGCGAAATGGTATCGCAAAGCTGCTGAACAGGGTTATGCGGATGCGCAATATAATCTCGGTGTAAGTTACCTTAAAGGTCAGGGGGTAACGAGGGATTATACTGAAGCGGTTAAATGGTATCGCAAAGCTGCTGAACAGGGCGATGCGGTGGCGCAATTTAGCCTCGGTTCGATGTATGATAACGGTCAGGGGGTCACGAGGGATTATGCCGAAGCGGTTAAATGGTATCGCAAAGCTGCTGAACAGGGTTATGCAGCGGCGCAATTTAGCCTCGGTTCGATGTATGATAACGGTCAGGGGGTCACGAGGGATGATGCCGAAGCGGTTAAATGGTATCGCAAAGCGGCTGAACAGGGTTATGCAGCGGCGCAATTTAGCCTCGGTTCGATGTATCATAACGGTCAGGGGGTCACGAGAGATTATGCCGAAGCGGTTAAATGGTATCGCAAAGCGGCTGAACAGGGAAATGCCAAGGCGCAATATAACCTCGGTTTGATGTATGGTAAGGGCGAAGGGGTAACGAGGGATTATGAAACAGCCTATATCTGGCTGGCGCGGGCGGCGGCACAGGGGTATGAGGATGCCTCTAAGACTCTTAATATTGTTGAAAAAATACTAACCCCCGAACAGCTGGCGCGGGCACAAATGGCAGCCAGCAAACCGCTGAACACTCCGCCGAAGACGCCGTCCCCCTAACCCTTTGCGCCTTGCCACCGCCCCGCCTCATCACAACCCTGTCATCCTCCGCGAAGGCGGGGGATCCATGCGATGGTACGGCTAAGGGTAGCTAGCAACAGGGCTCTGGATCTCCGCCTACGCGGAGATGACAACGGCGTGGTGGCATGGATGGATGCAATGTACCCACATCACCATGTCATTCTACCCTTTATGGGGTGAATCTCAAATCCTAACCGCCGCACAATCGGCAAAAGCCTGAGGAGATCCTACCCACAGGGGGTAGGATGACAACGGAGAAGCGAAAAAAGCAGGGGTAGGATGACAGCGGAGTGGTGGGAATAGTAGAGCCAGTTTAGTCCCGATTTTTCAGCCATGCCACATAGTCTTTTTTGGCCTTCGCCAGATATTGATAGGTTAACCCCTGCGCCGAAACAGACGACGGAGCAGCAACTCCAGCTCCCACGCTGTTGAGAAAATGAAGGTGACGAGACCTGTTATGCCAAGGATATAAGTCCCAATTATGCTTGTTAAAAAAATCATAGAGCTCGCTAAGTCCTTAAAAGAAAAATGAAAACTGCTATTTATTACAACATAATACACCAACCATTGCGGCCAGCTAAGCCAAACCACCCTGACAGATGATGTCCATGCAATTAGACGCATTTGGCTTGTGGACAATGTGGAAAGCTTGGTCAGCACCCGCCAGCTTAGGCGGATATAACCGATCAAAGGCATGGCAACCATAAAAGCCAATATCCCGTATACTTGATCGATAAGTGCTTCTAACGGCGTTGCAAAGTTTTTATTGCTTGGGTCGCCCATGACAGCATTAAGCAAAAACAAAATCACCCCCACGCCAAACACCACCCACGGCAGTCGGCAAAGCCAAAAGCGAAAAGCCCTTGCCTCAGCGCTTAATGGGGCAGGCGGGGGAGTGGGTGATGTTTCAGCTGCGGGAGCTGCTGTGTCATTCATGGAAAGCGCTCTTGGCTAAAGGATCTGGGCTAAATACCCCACTAGATTACCCCCGATTTTTCAACCATGCCACATAGTCTTTGACGCCCTGTTCAATCTGGCGAAAGGGCGCGGTATAGCCCGCGGCGCGCAGGCGATCCAATTTGGCCTCCGCCAGGTATTGATAGGTCGACTCCATCCCCTGGGGCATATCGATATAGTCGATGGCGGCCTTATCCTTACCGGTGGTGATCATCACCGCCGCCGCCAGCTCATTAAAACTGCGCGCCCGCCCCGTGCCGACGTTAAACAGCCCGTTAACTTCGGGATTCTGTAACAGCCAGACCAGCAGGTTGGCCACGTCATGCACATGCACGAAATCACGGCGTTGATCCCCATGGCCAATGTCGGGTCGCCCCGATTTGAACAGCCGTATCACCCCCTCACCCTCAACCTGGTCAATCAGCTGGCGCGCGACGCTGCGTTGGTTCGCCTTATGCTCCTCATGCGGGCCATAAACGCTGAACAGCTTCAGGCCAGCGTATTGGGTCGGCTTATCACGCCGCGACAGCAACTGGCGGGCGATGCGTTGGTCGAACAGATGCTTGCTCCAGCTATACAGGGTGCGGGGGCGCAATTTTTTCAGCGTGTCGCAATCAAATCCATCCTCAAATCCCGCCTCACCCAGGCCATAGGTGGCGGCGTCACTGGCGTAAATCAGGCGGGTTCCGCGTTTGCAACACCAATCCCACAGGTTGCGCGACAGGCCAAAATTGCTCAAAATCACGCTTTCGGGGTCGGTGGCGGTGGTGTTGGTAATCCCGCCCAAATGATAAATCACGTTAATCTGGGCGGCGTGCCGATCAAGAAAATCAAACAAATCATCGGGATAGACGAAATCGGCGATCTCCGTCTGCGCCAAATTTTCCCATTTGTGCGGGTGATCCATTTTGTCGCAAACAACCACGTCATATTCACCCGCAGCTTGCAAGGCGGCAACCAAGTTAGAGCCGATAAATCCAGCTCCTCCAGTAATAACAATCATGGGGAAATGTCCCTTTTGCTGATGATGCTTGGCGATTTCTTGATATAATGCTATCGTGTTTGGGGTTAACAAAAGGTTGAGATTATGACGACTTCTTCAAAAAACGATCCGCAAAATACTCCTGAAGATCATGCACCCAACCCAAAGGTGGCGGATAAGACGGCCGCTGGTTCAGGCGGGGATTCTGGCGGTGATTCGAACGGCGGCTTTGCCGGCAGTGGCTTTGCCGGTGCCAACGCTGCCCGCTGGTGGGAGGAGTTGGCGGCGATAGGCCAAGGGCTGGGGCAGGGCGGTTTGAAAATGGCGGCCGCCGCGCAGGAACAGATGCGATCCTTTGTGCACAGCACGGTGGAGGCTACGCTGGCTAAGCTGAATTTGGTGCAGCAGGATCAGATTAAGACTCTGGAGGATCGCTTGGCGGCGGTGGAGGCGCGCCTGACAGCGGTTGAAAGCGCCCCGCCCGTCCCCAAGACTCCCGCCTCAAAACCCCAAAAGGCCACCAAAACGGCTGACACCCCATCCACCCACGGCAAAAAGGCTTAACACCATGCCGATCAGCCTGTTGCAGCCTGCAACGGCTGTTTCCAACCCGCTAAACCAACTGGAATCCTGGGTTGAGGAGTTGGATTGGGCGTTCACGCGTTTAAGCGAAAGCGAGCTTTGCCTGCATATCCAGGGGCGGTGGGCGCACTACAACCTGTTGTTTTGTTGGTTGCCGCAGCAGGAGGTGTTGTCGATGGCCTGTGGCTTTGATTGCCATTTGCCGTTGCATCGCCGCCCGGAAATGGCCGATTTGCTGATGCATATGAATGAACGTTTGTTGTTGGGGAATTTTTCCTGGGCGGGGGATGAGGGGTTGTTGACCTTTCGCTATGGCCTGATGCTGGCTGGCTTAGATGGCCTGCCGCTTAGTCAAATGGATCAGTTGGTGCAGCTGGCCTTAACCGAATGCGACCGCTATTTTCCCGCCGTGCAATACCTGGTTTGGGGCGGGCAGGGCAGCCAGCAAGCGTTGGATAGCGCCCTGCTGGACACCGTGGGGGAGGCCTAAACGGGTGGCGCAAGGCATCAATCTGCTGCAAATCGGTTGCGGCCAGATGGGGGGGGCGATGCTGGCGGGCATGCTGGCCAGTTTGGGGCAGGAGTTGACGGCGCGGGTGGTCGATCCGCAACCGCGCCAGGTTCCGCAGGATTCGGGGCTAAGCTTTTATCACCAACTGGGCGATTTGCCCGCCGACTATGCCCCCGATGTGGTGGTGTTGGCGGTTAAGCCGCAGCAGGTGATGGAACTGCTGCCACAGCTGGCGCCCTATCTGTCCGCCAAGCCGGTGGTGATTTCGATTGCGGCGGGGATTACGTTGGCGCAACTGGCGCAGGGGCTGGGTGGCGATGCTTTGGTTGATGCGGCGGATGGCGTTTATCTGGTGCGGGCGATGCCCAACCTGCCCGCTGTGATTGGTCAGGGGATAACCGCCTGGTGTGCGGCCAGCCCGCTGCCGCCTGTGGTGCAGGCGCGGGTGGAGGCGGTGTTGGGCAGTATGGGGCACAGCCTGTTGGTGGCGGCGGAGGGGCAGATGGATGCGGTCACCGCCATTTCGGGCAGTGGTCCCGCCTATCTGTTCTATCTGGCCGAATGTTTGATGGCCACCGCGCAGGATTTGGGGCTGTCGGCTGAGGTCGCGGAGATCCTGGTGCTGCAAACCCTGGCGGGCAGCGGGCAGTTGCTTAGGCAGCGGCGAGGGGATTGCAGCGCGGCAGAACTTCGGCAACAGGTGACCAGCCCCGCCGGCACGACAGCAGCAGCCCTTGGCGTGCTGATGCAATCGCCCCACGGCCTGGCCGAGCTGATGGCCGCCGCCACCGCCGCCGCCCACCACCGCAGCATCGAATTGCGGGCGGTGGGTTAGCTTAGAAGAAGCCGAAACTATTGGGAACGGCCTTGATTAATAAGTGCGTTGATTTCTTGTATAGCATTTAACGCTATTATTTCTGTTGGGAATGATGCCATTGTTACAATGATATCAGGATACTCACTCAAACAGGATTCATCATTTTCATCACAAAATACAAATTCAGGTACAGCACCAGGTTCTGTATCTGGGTCATATTTTCCAAGATAAAAAGGTTGGGGGCTCAATCCGAATCTATTGGCTAATTTTTCATTCAAATAGTCTACAATCGCCAGAGCTTTATTGGTTGGAGAATTTGTAGTGTCAGATACTGAAATGCCCTCAACAGCTGAAAAAGCCGAAAAGGTTATGGGCACCAAAACACCATTTTGATCTGGTTCGGCAACAACCAGGTGATAAACCGTTGTTAAATTAGACTGAACCCTGGCTGATGAGGTTTCAGAATTATATTCTAATTTAGGGCGAGAAACTGAATTTTCAAGTGTTGTAAAATTTACGGCATAAAAAGTCATTTTATTTATAGCTAATTACAGAAAAATTATAATTTATGCAAGAATAATAGGTTTGTCAAGAATTATTAGGCATTAATTTGCAAGAAAAAAGATAGTGAATGGGGTGTGCCAAAATCGGGAATGAAGCTGTCGTTAGAGGTGCGTCATTAGGCAATCGTCGAATACTCAATGTCTGCTACCCACCCCCACCGAATCGCTGGCGCGATCCGACTCCCCCGCAAGGGTGGAGTGTATACCCCCCTAAAACGTGCCGACTTGCAGGCCGCAGGCAGCCAATTCGTTGCTCAGGGTGGTTTTCAGCCTTTGTAGGGCGTCGCCATCCCGCCCCTCGCAGCGGGCAACCAGGATGTTTTGGGTGTTGGAGGCGCGCACCAGCCACCATCCGTCCGCGGTGGTAACCCGCACGCCATCAATCGTGACACAATCGGCGCCCTGTTCCTGCATCCGTTGTTGCAGGCGTTCAACGATGGGGAACTTATCCGCCTCCTCACAGGGGAAACGCAACTCCGGCGTGCTGGGCGGTTGGGGCAGGGTGTCGTAAAAGTCGGCCAGGCTGCGTCCCTGTTTGGCCAAAATCCGCAGCACCAGCAGCGCGCCATAAATGGCATCGTCAAAACCGTAGTAATCCTCAGCAAAGAACATATGGCCGCTCATTTCGCCCGCCAATGGCGAATGCAGTTCCTTCATCGCGGCCTTAATCAGGGAATGTCCCGCCTTCCACATTACTGGCTTACCGCCCAGCGCCGCCACGCCGTCAAACAATACCTGGCTGGCCTTTACATCCGCAATGATGGTGGCGCCAGGGTGACGTTGCAACAAGTCTTCGGCGTATAGCAACAACAGTTGGTCGCCCCACAGGATGCGCCCCTGGCCATCCACCACGCCGATACGGTCGCCATCGCCATCAAAGGCAATGCCCAGGTCGGCTTTGTTGGCGGCCACCGCCTGTTGCAATTGTTTCAGGTTGGCCTCAACCGTTGGGTCGGGATGGTGGGCGGGAAAGGTGCCGTCAACCGTTGCGTTAATCAGGAAATGTTGACCGGGCAGCTTGCCCACCAAGGCCGACACCACATCGCCCGTCGCGCCATTGCCAGGATCCCACACCACCTTGGGCGCCTTGGCGCTGTCCATATCTTGCAGGGATTCCAGCAGGCGTTGTTGATAGGCGGGCGCAATATCGCGCTGTTCAACGCTGCCGCTACCGCTGCTGAAATCACCAGACTTTGCCAGCTGGTACAAATCTTGAATTGCGTCGCCATACAGCGCCTTACCCTGCAACACCATCTTAAAGCCGTTGTAGTCGGCGGGGTTGTGCGAACCGGTAATCATGATTGCCCCATCGCTGGGAATAGTGGCATGGGCGAAATAGACCATCGGGGTTGGCACCATGCCAATGTTGATGACATCCACCCCCCCAGCGCGCAGACCCGCGATGCAGGCCTGTGCCAGGCTGGGTGAGGACAGGCGGCCATCATAGCCCAACACCACCCGCTTGCCACCCGCCGCGGTGACCAGGGTGGCAAAGGTGCGACCAACCGTGGTGGCGGTTCCCACATCCAACTCCTGCCCCACAACACCGCGAATGTCATATTCCCGAAAAATCTGCGGAATTAGGGGCAGGGGGGCGGCATCGTTAGGGGCGGCAATGGGGGCAGCGTGCAGGGCGGTCATGAAAAAGGCTCCAGAAAAAATGGGTGGTTGCGAACAATTCTAATCAGGATTATTGCAGCAAGCAATTGCGGCCGCAGTAGGGCGTGGGGGGTTACCTTATTCTGTTGTTATGGTTTTCATCATAATCGCCTAACCTTAAATAAGAGGCACCAAACTTCAGTGCAGCAAAAGAGGGGACAGCTACCGCTGCTGCTCTAATCCAAAAATTGTCAGACGATGCAGCTTCGCAGAAAAGACCAAGTACACCTGCAATTGCTATGGCGCTGTTTATAATAGCTTTTGCTTCGGGACTTACGCCTAAATCATTAAAACGTTCGCAAGCTTTCCAGGTGCCCAAAGTTGCTGTCGCCGTTGCAACAACCGTATGAACAAATCCAGCCGCGGCTTGAATCATGACGTGTTGCTGATCCAAAGGGTGGGCTTGTGAAGATAGCATTGCAGACCCAATTAGGGCGAAAGAGACTATCGTCAATTCAGCCGCCCCAGCAGGGTTAAATGTTTTGGCTAAATTAGGTTCTTGTGGAAAACCCATTGGATGTCTATCCCCCCAAAAAACTTTTGCAATTTGCAGTGGGTGCAATTTAACCTCTGCATATATCTTTTACAGACAATTTCTGCAAAATGCAACAACATTTTTTGGACGGTTTTGACGATAAGATTATTCGCAGACGGGGGTGGCATCCTCTAACCACGTGCAACAGAACGGGTCGGTCTGCGTGCAGCATTGTTCAACATGTTGCAGGGTTTTTTTGCAGCTGACGGTGGCCTCTTTTTCATTCTCAACCCATTGGTCATGGGGTGGTCGCGGCATGCTATCGGTGAAATCCATCCCCCGTGCGCCATATTGAATGCGCACGCCGTTAGAAAATTGTGCAAAAACCTTCAGCACCCTTTTGGGATAGCCCGCCTGCACCTCAACAATTTCTTTGGGCGGCGCGCCCGCGCCAATCTCTTGACAGGTTTTGTAATCCTTTAACTCCTTACGGGGCAGGGATTGGCCAGCGGTATAGCACGCGCGAAGATAGCTGGTAATCACCGCATTTTTTTTCAGCCCCTTCATGGTTTTGGCGTCATAGGGAAAGCTGGGAACCGCGGGCAGCTTTATGTCATCCTGTGCCCAGGCGGGGGTGGTCGATGCCCCCCAGCCAAGCAGGCCGATGGTCAGGCTTAGCCAGATGACCATTCCAACAACAGTCTTAGCCACTTTTTTATGCTGCCGAACCCCCATGCGATTAAAGCTTTTCGGACAATTTGATGGCTACCCACGCTCCCAATTTTATTAAGCCTGTCAGCACGGGATAGGCGGGGGCGTTGGCGGCACCCTGCTCGGTGGCCAAATCTTTATGCGCCACCTCCTCCTCCTTAAACTGTTGGATGGTGGCGGCCAGGGCGTCATCGTGACCGCGCAGGGTGGCCAGCTGGTTGTTGTAATGCTCCTCAATCACCGTTTCGACCGCCTCGGTACAGGCCATGGCGGCGGCATCGCCCATCAGCGCGGTAACAGCGCCCAGGCCATAACCCGCGGCATGCCATAGCGGTAGCAGCAGGCTGGGGCGCACCTGCCTATCCGCCAACAGTTGGTTAAAGGTGGCTAAGTGCGCCTGTTCATGCGACCCCATCTCAGCCACCAGGGCGCGTTGGTGGGCGGAGCGGGCAAAGCGTTGCTGGCCAGCGTAAATGCGTACCGCACCATATTCGCCCGCGTGATTAACCCGCAACATTTCTGCCAGTCGCTGTGTGGTTAAATCGTTGGTTGGGGAAAAAGCAGCCATGAGGTTAGTTGACCTTAAACAGATGGGGGGATCGTGGGCGAACCGCTGCTAGCCAGGCCGCCCATAGCCCATAGCCTACCAGCACCAGGCTGATGATAAAATTCCAACCCGCCATCGATAGGGTCAGGAATCGCCAGGCTACCGCGTCGCAGCGCACCACGGGGGTGGCCAGCAGGGCGTCTTTAAGGTCGTTAATATCGCTGCCGTTGCTGATAGCGATACTGCCGCAACTGAACTGCCACCAATGATGCTCAACCCCCAGCTGAAAAAAGGCTATGCCGCCGCCAACCGCGATGCTTAGGCTGGCTAGCAGCAACCATGGCCAGACCAGCTGCCCGCGGTGGGTGAGGAGCAGGCCTAACAAAGCCAGCAACAGGCCAGCCAGGTGCGCCCACCGCTGCCAAAGGCACAGCGGGCACGGCTGCAACCCGCCCCCATACTGGAACCCCAGCGCCGCCAGCAGCAATAGGGTAGGTACCAACGCCAGAACCAGCAGGGCGCGGCGCGGCCTTAGCAACCAACGAAGTAGAACGATTATTTCATCCATAGCCAACATCCTGATAGCACCAGGATAGCCAATCCCGCGCCGATCAGCAAATGGCGGCGCGACGCCCGTAACCAGCGAACCACATCATTGCCATAGCGGTTGCAGGCAAAGGCCAGCAGATACACCCGCATCCCATGCCCCGCGACCGAAGCCAACAGAAAAATGGGCAACGACATGCCCGCCGCGCCGCTTAAGGGCGCAACCAGCTTATAGGGCAGGGGGGTAAAGGCGGTGCTGAGCACCAGCCAGCTTCCCCATTCTTGATAGGGCACTTGCATCGCCTGATAGGTCGACCACCAACCCAGCGCGTGCAAATATGGCTCAATCAGGGTTGGCATGGCATAACGCCCCAGCAGAAAACCTACCAACCCGCCCAGGCATTGTCCCACCATGCAAATGGTTGCCAAATGCCAACTGCGTTTGGGTTGCAGCAACATACAGGGCAACAGAAAGGCATCGGGCGGGATGGGAAAGGCAATAGCCTCAAGCACCGACCAAACAAACAGCACCCAATGGGCGGCGGGATCATTCGCCCAACGGCGGGTCATGCTAAGGGTGGGTGTGTGCAGCATCGTCTTTAGGAGGAAAAAAGATGGAAGGATGGAGACAAGATTCTGGTTCATAACACAAAGGGACACCCAGTGATCCAGGTGCCCCGTTGGCAATGATTATGATAACGTCAAAGGCTTAGCCAACTTGAATGGTCGGCTCACCCTTGTGCCAATTGCATGGGCACAGCTCATCCGATTGCAGGGCATCTAGGATGCGCAAGGCTTCTTCAGGGCTGCGGCCAACCGACAGATCGTTAACCTGAACATGACGAATCACATTTTCGGGATCGACGATAAAGGTGGCGCGAAGGGCAACGCCAGCATCCTTGTGCAGAATACCAGTGGCGGTGGCCAATTCACGCTTAATGTCGGACAGCATCGGCATGCTGATTTTGTTCATGTCGGCATGATGGGTGCGCCAGGCCAGGTGAACATACTCAGAATCGGTTGACAGCCCCAACAAGACGGCATCACGATCGGCAAATTGTTTGTTCAATTTGTCATAGCCAACAATTTCGGTTGGGCAAACAAAGGTAAAATCCTTTGGCCACCACATGTAAATTTTCCATTTGCCCTTATAGCTGTCTTGGGTGACGTCCTTAAAGGCATCTTTGGGGTCAGCGGAAACCACTGCTGTTAGTTTGTACTCTGGAAAAATATCGCCAACGGTTAACATGGGGCTACTCCTGATAAATGATGGTGGTTTTAAAGGATTTAACCTCTTGCAGAGGCGAAACCTTTTGTGTCCCCTGTTAGTTGGAGGTTTATCCCCCCTTTGTCAAGGCAGGCCATTATCAGAGGTGAAAAAAGATTTTTTTGCCTTCTGTGCATATGCATCGCAACTTTGCCACAATTGTCTTAAATGATTTTGTTTGTGGTCGTCCTGGCCATAATTGATCCTTAATTATCTATCGGAGAATTCGATGTTGAAAAAAATCGCCCTGGCCAGCGTTCTTGCTGCCGCCCTTGCCCTGCCTTTGGCTGCTGCTAACGCTGCTGATGCTGTGAAAGCTCCTGCTGCTGCAACCGTTGCTCCTGCAACCACCGAAGCTGCTGCTCCTGCAACCGTTGCTCCTGCAACCACCGAAGCTGCTGCTCCTGCCGCTGCTGCTCCAGCTGCTGAAAAAAAGCACCACAAAGTTAAGGCACACAAAAAAGACAAAAAAGCCGCTGAAAAGCCAGCCGAAGCTGCTCCAGTTGCTCCAGTTGCTCCAGTAGAAGCTGCTCCTGCTGTAACTCCAGCTAAATAAGGCTGGTTTAAGCTTTTTGCTTAAGCACATAACGCCCCAGGTCTTTTTTGGCTTGGGGCGTTTTGCATTTAGGGCAGACTGCATTGAGGTTGCAGCGCTTGTGCTAGGCGGCTGTGTTGGCTGGCTGGTTGGTTGGCTCTGGCGCCTGAGTGAGTTCTGCCAGAGCATCACTGCCGACGACCCGGTTGCGGCCACCCCTTTTGGCGGCGTACAAGGCCTGATCCGCCAATTTCATGATGGTATCTGGCGTGTCGTGATCTTGCAGGGTTTGATTAAACAGGCCGATACTGACCGTGACCTGAATAGACCGACCATCAGGCAGGGTAAAGGGGGTATCGGCGATGCTCAAGCATAGGCGTTCAGCCGCTTGTGGCGCTTGTTCGGGGCGCAGAGCTGGCATAATCATCGCAAACTCCTCCCCCCCCAAGCGGGCAACGATATCATAGCCGCGAATAGCATCTTGTAGTCGAGAGGCCACCTGTTTTAAAACCACGTCACCGCCATCATGCCCATAGGTGTCATTAATCTTTTTGAAGAAATCAATATCCACCATCATCACTGCCAGGGCGCCATCTTGTTCCCGCGTTCTCTTAAATAAGGTTTCCAGGTGGTTGTTGAAGTAGCGGCGGTTGTAAAGCCCAGTAAGCTCATCGATGTGCGCCAAGGAAAGGCTTTTTTCATAAATTTCTCGTAACCGCTCTTGGAATCGACGACGACGAATTTGGGTGCGCACCCTGGCTTTAAGCTCATTGGCATCAACAGGACGGTTCACATAGTCTGTTACCCCCATGTCCAGGGCTTTGGCCAACATCGTTTCGTCCCCCTCCTCCGTCAGAACCAACACAGGGATGTTGCGGCTTTTTTCGTTGGAACGGATCTGCGACAGAATGCGCAGGCTGTCATCGGTGTCTAAATGCATCGCCAACATGACTAGGTCAAAATGACTGGTGTTCAGCATCTGCAGCGCTTGCTTTCCGTCTGTACAATCATCGCAAAAATGATTGTCTTCTGCCAAGATTCGTTGCAAATGCTCGGAATGAGGGCGATCATCCTCAATCAGCAGAATATTGGCTGACTCAATATCCCAATTTTCTTGTTCATTGGCAATCAAGCTGCCCATCCGATCATTGGTTTCCAGGTGTGAACGCAGGGCGTCGGTTAGCATTTTAAGGCGTACCAGGGATCGAACGCGGGCAAACAGCGCGGTGTCGTTAAGGGGTTTGGTCAAAAAATCATCCGCCCCACATTGCAATCCACGCACGCGATCGGCGGAATCCGATAACGCCGTGACCATGATAACGGGGATGTGATTGGTTTTCGGGTTTTTCTTAAGGCGTTGGCAGGTCTCAAACCCATCCATTCCTGGTAGCATCACATCCAATAGGATAATATCCGGCTGTTTTGCTTCAGCAATTTCAAGTGCTGTTTCCCCATCCGATGCGGTCAGTATCTCGAAATACTGATTTAACAGTTTGGCTTCCAACAGTTTTAGGTTGGCCGGAATGTCATCGACCACCAATACGGTTCCAGTCATGAATTTGTGGTCTCCAGAAAGCTTTGAACTGTTTCTAGAAAAGTCATAACCGAAATTGGCTTCGCAATATAGCCCTCACAGCCAACATTGCGGATTTTTTCTTCGTCGCCTTTCATGGCAAAAGCGGTAACCGCAATAATAGGTATCGCACGGGTGTTGGGATCCGCCTTTAGCCGCTGGGTCAGCTCTTGCCCAGTAATTTCAGGCAATTGCCAGTCCATCAGAATTAAATCAGGGCGATTTTCCGCCAGCAATTCTAGTGCTTGATAGCCATCCTTAGCCTTTGCAACGTCAAAGCCTTTGGCCTCTAGCAGATCGCTAAACAGCTTCATGTTAAGTTCATTGTCCTCAACAATCAGCACTTTTTTAAGGGGGTGCGTGCCAGAAACAGGGGCATGGTTTGGAAAAGGAGTCATGATGTGCGTCTGGAACCTAGCGAACGTTAAAGAAAAAACTTAAAAACCCATCTAACTATTTAAGGGAAATATGCTTAAAAAGTATCTAACAAAATGTCAAAAATCTGTAAATCCTTTTGTTTTTATTGCATAATTGTGACAAAATTAGGCTAAGGGCAGTGCGGTTGCGGCAGCGGCATAATGTCCACCGCGTTGCTGCTTAGGCTAAATTCACCGAAATCAACCAGCAGATTGTGGCTGACACCACTGGCATTATAACTAAACTCCATCTCATACAAGGGATCAAAACCGTTATTGTTGCCGCCTGGCGCCCGGTTGGCAACACCCTCTTGATGGCCACTGTTGTCGTTAAAATAGGCCAATCGTACCAGCCAGGTAAGTCCCTTGGCTAAGGCTGGGGCATCTAACGGCGCCTCAAAAGTTCGCCCAATAAAGGCGTTGATTGTGGTAATGGGGCGGTCAAAATCTCCTTCAAAAACTTGCCGTTCAAAAAGCTGGCGGTGGTCGGCCATGGCCTTAAGCAATTGATCCAGATGGGTGCGGGGAAACAGGGTGCCGGCGGGCAGGCTGACGGTTACGGCCTGCGGCTGACTAAAATTGACCCGGCCAACCCCGCCGGGGCTGTCAAAGCTTGCCTCTCCAGCATAGGTTTCCTGCGGATAGTCGTTCAGGCGTCTTATGGTGTGAAAACGATAGTGCTGCCCATCCAGGCTTTCTAAGGCGGCATGGGTAGCCTGCCAACGATCTTCGTTGCCATCCGCCCGCAAAAAGGTTAGATTCAGCTTTTGCTCATAGCTCCAGCCATCGCATTGCAGCGCCCAGGCAATTTCATAATTGCCATAGGCATTGATAACGGGGCTGCCCGCATCCGATTTGGCCAGGGTCACGCTGTAGCGCGCGCGATGCGGGGTCAGCTCAAACGTTCCCGGGTTCAGTGGTTGTGCCGCAAAGGCAAGCTGGCTTAGGGCGCAAAGCCACAACACCGACCAAATCACCCAACCTATCACACGCGCCATAATCCTTAACCTGCCTTCTTGAGAACACTTGGAGCCAGCTGAATGCCCAACAACTTCAGATGCTGTGGCGCAACCTCGGCGGTTGGGGCGCCCAGCATCAGATCTTGCCCTTGTTGATTCAGCGGGAAAGCATAAATTTCCCTAAGGTTGGGGGCATCGGCCAGCAGCATGATGATGCGATCAATCCCAATGCCAACCCCGCCATGCGGTGGCACGCCGTAGCGAAAGGCCTTAAGCAAGCCACCAAAACGCCGTTCGGCTTCTGCCTGGTCAAAACCAGCAATTTCCATGGCTTTTACAAACACATCGGGCAGGTGGTTGCGGATTGCCCCCGACAACAGCTCATAGCCATTGCAAACAAAGTCATATTGCGACGCCTTAATCGTTAGGGGATCGTTATTCAGCAAGGCCTCCATACCGCCTTGTGGAATAGAAAAGGGGTTGTGGGAGAACACCACCGCCTTTTCATCCTCATCCCATTCAAACATGGGGTAGTCGGTGATCCAGCAGAATCGAAAGCTGTTTGGCTCTATCAATCCCAGCAAATCTGCAATCCTGGTACGCGCTAAGCCAGCCCATTTGGCCGCATCTTTTTCTTTGGCACAAGCGAAAAACAGGGTGTCGCCGCCCGCGGCCTCCGCCAGTTGGCGCAGCTGGGTCAGGCGCGGTTCGTCCAGGTGTTTGGCAATTGGCCCTTTGGCCTCCTCTCCCTCAAAAATAATATAGCCCAGTCCGCCCGCGCCAATTTCCCGCGCCCAGTCGTTCAGGCCGTCAAAAAAGCTGCGGGGCTGGCTGGCCGCCTGGCAGGGGATGGCGCGCACCAGGCTGCCCGCCGCCACACCACGGGCAAACAGGCCAAAGCCGCTGTCGGCAAAAACCGTGGTGACATCCTGGATGCGCAACGGGTTGCGCAAATCGGGTTTGTCGGTGCCAAACTGCAACAAAGCCTGTTCAAAGCTAAAGCGCGCAACGGGGAAGGAATCGACCAGGCGACCTGCGGCAAATTCCGCAAAAATGCCCAGCAATATGGGCTCAACCGTTGCAAACACATCCTCCTGCGTTACAAACGACATTTCCAAATCCAGCTGGTAAAAGTCGCCTGGGGCGCGGTCGGCACGGGCATCCTCATCCCGAAAACAGGGGGCAATCTGGAAATAGCGATCAAAGCCAGACACCATCAACAATTGCTTAAAAATTTGTGGCGCCTGCGGCAGGGCGTAGAAGCTGCCAGGATGTAGGCGGGATGGTACCAGATAGTCCCGTGCCCCCTCTGGCGAGCTGACGGTCAGGATGGGGGTTTGAATTTCATTAAAGTCCGCGGCCTTCATGCGGCGGCGCGCGCTGTCGATAATGGCGGTACGCAACATGATGCGCCGATGCGCCTCCTCCCGCCGTAAATCGATATAGCGATGGCGATAGCGCATATCTTCACCAACTGGCTCATTGCCATGAACAGGAAAGGGCAGGGTGTCGGCCTCTGACAGGATGGCCAATTGCTCCACCACCAGCTCGACTTCGCCCGTTGGCAGATTGCTGTTGATGGTTTCGGCTGGCCGCGCCTGCAGAGTTCCCGTGATGGTCACCACCGATTCAGGCTTTAATTTTTCTAGGCCGGCCAAATTGGGATTATCCTGCGCCGCGACGCATTGGGTCAGGCCATAGTGATCCCGCAAATCCAAAAACAGCACCCCGCCATGGTCACGAATACGATGCACCCAGCCGCTAAGGCGCATGGTTGTGCCAACATGTTCAGCGCGTGGCGCGCTGCAACGATGGGTTCGATAGGGATGTAGGGCTGTGGACATGGTGGCAATCTTTCTGAACTAAAGGGATGGTGAAACTGGGTTGGTTGTGCCTAATCTAAGCGCGTGCAACAAAGTTGTGCAATGGGGATAAGCTTTTTGTTGCAAACCGCTTGACGACAGCTTGCTTTGTCGGTAACTTGCTGCACTCTGCTAAGCCAAAAGTGGTGATGCGGGTGTGTATCGTTAAGATGTACAAGAATTTTTTTAGGAAATGCTCTATGCCTACTATTAATCAGTTGGTTCGTCAGCCGCGTAGCCCAAAGGTGTATCGGACCAAATCACCGGCCATGAAGTCCTGCTCGCAAAAGCGTGGGGTTTGTACCCGTGTTTATACCACCACTCCAAAAAAGCCGAACTCGGCCTTGCGTAAGGTTGCGCGGATTCGCCTGACCAATGGCTATGAGGTTATTGCCTATATCCCTGGTGAGGGGCACAACCTGCAGGAGCACTCGGTGGTCATGATTCGTGGCGGCCGGGTAAAGGACTTGCCCGGGGTTCGCTATCACATTATTCGTGGCACGCTGGATACCCAGGGTGTTAAAAACCGTAAAAAACGTCGTTCTTTGTACGGCGTGAAAAAACCGAAGTAAGGTAGTATAAAATGGCACGTCGTCACCGCCCAGAAAAACGCGAAGTTATTCCCGATCCTCGTTTCAACAGTGTTGAAATCAGTCACATGGTTGCCATTGTGATGAATCACGGCAAAAAATCTGTTGCTGAGCAAATCATCTATGGTGCGCTTGATGATATTGAACGCGTTACGAAGCAAGATCCGCTGAAGGTTTTTCAATCAGCGCTGGATAATGCCCGTCCAATGGTGGAGGTGGTGTCGCGTCGTTTGGGTGGCGCTACCTACCAAGTGCCGATTGAGGTGCGTTCGGATCGTTCAATCAGCGTCGGAATGCGTTGGTTGCGGGATGCGGCGCGTAAGCGTAAGAAAAACGAAAAAACCATGGCGGCCGCTCTGCGTGCTGAGCTGTTGGACGCCTCGCAGGGTCGTGGCGGCGCTGTTAAAAAGCGGGAAGAAACCCACCGTATGGCTGAATCAAACAAAGCCTTCTCCCATTATCGTTGGTAATATTAAAAGGATTTTCTCATGCCTCGTTCCCATCCCTTAGAGCGTTACCGTAACATTGGTATCATGGCGCACATTGACGCGGGTAAAACCACGACAACAGAGCGGATTTTGTACTACACGGGGCGCAGCCACAAAATTGGTGAGGTGCATGAGGGCACGGCGACTATGGACTGGATGGAGCAGGAGCAGGAGCGTGGGATTACCATCACCTCAGCTGCGACAACCTGCAACTGGCGGATGAACGACATCGACTACCGCGTGAACATTATCGACACACCAGGGCACGTTGACTTCACGATTGAGGTGGAGCGTAGCTTGCGGGTGTTGGATGGTGCGGTCACGGTGTTTGACAGCGTCGCGGGGGTTGAGCCGCAATCCGAAACAGTTTGGCGTCAGGCTGATAAATACGGTGTGCCGCGGATTTGTTACGTTAACAAAATGGACCGTATTGGTGCCAATTTTGATCGATGCGTTGAGATGATGGTCGATCGTCTGGGCGCGCGCCCACTTGTTTTGCACATTCCGATTGGTGCCGAATCTGACTACGCTGGCTTGGTTGACCTGGTGAAAAACAAGGCGATTCTGTGGAAAGACGAAAGCCTGGGCGCTGAATTTTACGAAGCCGAAATTCCAGATAATCTTAAGGAAACGGCTGCCACTCTGCGCGCCGCCCTTATTGAGGCTGCG
>JBILMH010000007.1:0-55195 GCA_044375625.1 Alphaproteobacteria bacterium | reverse complement strand
AAGTCTTTTTTGCCGTAAAAAAGCAAAAAAAGGGTGAGGAAAGCGGTGATAAGTCTGCGACTTACCAACACTTGCCTCACCCACCACCACCATCACGTCTCACATCTATCTGAACTTGGACAGGCGGTTGCCAACAGCCAGCACACCAATCGACGTATATGGAAAGATTTTTGTTGCAACTTTGCCAGATAAACGCTAATGATGTACAGACAAGAAAAGAGTTGCATCATTGGGTTGATTGTGGCACACTTCTTGCGTTATAATTGAATTGTTAGAACTCGCTGTAACTTTCAAAAAGGAGAAGTTTATATGGCAAATCGTCGCTCACCACAACATGTGCAAGACATTGATAAATATGTAGGTTCACGCATTCGTGAACGCCGCATCATGATGGGTCTGACCCAGCAACAACTGGCTGATATGATTGATGTAACCTATCAACAGGCACACAAATACGAAAAAGGCTTCAACCGCGTGTCGGCTGGTCGCCTGTTCGAAATCGGCCAAGTTTTGGGCGTGCCCGTGTCCTTCTTCTACGAAGGTTTGGACAATAAGGGTGGTGCCACCGTTAACGAACGTCAACGTATGTGCTTGGAATTGGCTCGCAATTTCTCGCAAATCAGCAATCCAAAGCATCAGGATGCCTTGACCCAGCTGGCTCGCGCCCTGGTTGCTCAAGAAGCCGCTGCCGAATCTTCTGGTTCCAGCGAAAAAAGCATCCTGAAGAAAAGCGCCTAAGCTTTTTTGCTGACGCTTTTAGTTCCCAAAGGGGCGGTGGACTTATGGTTCATCGCCCTTTTTGCTGGGCTTTTGGCCAGAAAACCCACTTGATTTGCCCCCTCACCAAAGTAACGAATGCCCAAATGTCAAAGGCATCTTATCGATGGTTGCCAACTATAGTTGGCTATGATACAATACGATCATAAATCACCCCACCAAGGAAAAAATAAAAATGGAGCTTTGTCTTGATAGACAGGAAAATTTTATACTACGCCAAAGAAAATGGTGAAGATGCAGGTAATATCGTGATTATTTTATGCGGTGGCGACAAAGACAGCCAAAACCGCGACATAGAAACCGCAAAAACTTATTGGGAGGAGTACAAACGCCATGCGTCAATTCCGCACAGTTGAAGAAGGCATTGAGGATTACTTTCGTGTTCATCCTGATGAAATCGATGACTATCTGACAGAAGTTTTCCAAGAATACGCACAGGACAATGACACGGGCGCCCTGTTGGCATCGTTGCGGGTTATTGCCCGTGTACGCGGGGTTAACCAGTTGGCTGGCAGCGTGGGGCTAAGCAGACAGGGGCTGCAAAAAGCCCTATCCAGCGATGGCAATCCACGCCTTGGCAATATTACCGCCATTATGAGGGCGATGGGGTACTGCCTGTTGCCACAAAAATTGCCGCCTACCCCACTGTCTTCGACCCAATAGCTTTTTTGCTGACGCTTTTAGTTCCCAAAGGGGCGGTGGACTTATGGTTCATCGCCCTTTTTGTTGGGCTTTTGGGCTATTGGCCAGCTGGCCAACAAGCCAGCCACCACAATGATGAACGCCCCCAGGGTGGTGACTGGGCTGGGCTGTTCATGCCAAATGGCATAGCCCCACAACGCCGCAAAAACCAATTCGCTATAGCGCCATGGCGCCAGGAAACTGGCAGGGGCACTGCCAACCGCCTCTGTCATTGTCCATTGCGCGGCAATCAGCAGCAAGCCTGCCCCCATTAGGGGAATCCAATCCCCCCAGGCGGGTGCTTGCCAGACCCAGGGCAAGATCATAGCGCTTAAGATCGACCATTGGGCAAAATTCATGGTGATGATGGTGGTACTGCGCTCGGTTTTGCTTAAATCACGCGACCAAGCCCGTATCAATCCCCCTGTCAGGGCGGCCGCTAAAGAGGCGACCAGGCCGATGGTGTTAATCGCAAGGGCGGGTTGCAACAACACCAACACACCAACCCCACCAAGCATAAGTGCTAACCATTGATGCGGCTTTGCCCGTTCACCGTACCAATAATGACCGAACAGCATCCAGCTAAACGCCTCAAGCTGGCGGAATGTCAGTGCCAGGGCAAGGGGCAGATGTTTAATCGCCATATAAATTAAGGCCATATTGACAAAGCCCCAGAATCCGCGCCGCAAATGCGCCCTAATCCGCTTGCTGCGCCACGGGCGTGCCGGCGCCTGCCAGATTAACAGTGGAGCGATGCAAAGCAAAGCCATGATATTGCGAAAGAAAATTACCTGAAACAGGTTGAATTGCTCCATCAACAGCTTGGATAAGGCAAATAACGTTGACAGCAAGCCTAAAGACAAAATGTACAGCAGAACGGCGCGAACTCTATTCTCCATCCGTATGGCCTTGGTTCCAGGACAATTGCCACTGCCCTCTCTGATCCTTAAGAATCTGGCGACCCAATTTAGCCCACGCCCCAATTGGCAGGGGCTGGTTGGCCAGGCCGTGCCCAACCGGCAACCCCATCACGACGGGCAGGTTGGGCAGCAGCTGTTGCAGCACGCCCTGCGCCACCGATGCCCAATCGTGCCCCTGGCGATCAATCATACTACCCAACAGCACCGCCACCACCCGTTGCAACCGCCCCGACGCATGCAAATGATGCAGGCTGCGATCCAGGCGATAAGGTTCTTCGTCAAAATCCTCAAGCGCCAACACCAATGGCTTATCCCCAAACGCGGCCAAGGGATCCAGGGGGGTGGCAATCATTTGTTGCAATAGGCACAAATTGCCGCCCACCAATCGCCCCTGCAGCGCATCGGATAGCAAGGGGGCAGACGGCGCCACATCCCATTGCAGTGCGGATGAACGCCCCGATAAAGCCAATGGCCAGGCCTGATCACTGGCGGCATCCAAACGCGGGCTTAAATCAGGCTGACTGGCCAACAATTGCGGATCCAGCGTGGCCAGCGTGCTTAGCAGCGGGGCGTGCCAGCCTATCAGACCAGCGGCCACCGCCTGGGCATTTAGCAAAACGGTCACATCGCTGAACCCCGCTAAGGGCTTAGCGGCCGCCCGCACCGCCGCCCAATCGGCTGCGCCCAGCAATCCGACCCACTGGCCACAGCCATAGCCGCCGCGCGCCCCCAGAATAGCGTCAATCGCGGGGTCATTCACCAAATCGCAAAAGGCGGCCGCCCGCACCGCTGGATCGCCGCCCATCACCCCCGCCGGGGTTTCCTGCTGCAACTGGGTTTGGGGGTGCAGCACCAGGCGATAGCCCATAGCACTCAGGCGCTTTACCCCCGCCGCCAGCCTATCCGCCTCTGGCGCCCAAGACGGGGCAAACACCCCGATGGTGCCGCCCGCGGGCAACGGCTTTGGCCAGATTGGGGGCTGAGGGCTAGACACCTGCGCCATCATCTTTCTCGGGCTAACCAGGAATGGGCGCGAAATCGACCCACCCATCCTCATGCACACCTGCCTGCAAGCGTTGATCATGGGGCTCATTCGGCAGGCAATCGATCCAGAAAGGGCGAAAGGCTACCCCCACCGCGGTCAACGGCGCCTGGCCAGCGGCCTGCTCCGCCCGCAAAGCCGCCAGCGTGCGATCATAATAGCCCGCGCCGAACCCCAACCGATAGCCGCGCCGATCAATCGCCACCGCGGGAATCAGAAGCAGGCTGGGCATCACCACTGGCTGGTCAGCGGCTGGCTGCCACAACCCGCGCACCTGGGATGACTGAACCAGGGCATCGCCAGGTTGCCAGCGTTGAAATGCCATCGGATGATCGGCGGCCATGATGGTGGGCAGTGCCAATTGATGACCCTGTTGCACCAGCCATGCGTACAGCGCGGTTAAATCAGGCTCCCCCCCGTTTTCCTTAGCCAAAGGCCAATAGCATCCCACCACCGCATGATGGTGCCACCCTGGCCAAGCCTTGGCCTGTTCAACCACCTGCGCCGACCATGGCTTGGTCATCGATTCATGCAATTTGCGCCGCTGCATCAACAACAGGCTACGGGCTTCGGATTTGCTGGCAAAAGATGACGTGGGTGGGATGGCGGGCGGCATATCAGATGGGGGCAAGGCGGATGGTGGCATGGTTTTTAATGAACTTAGGCGGCGTCATCACCCTGTTGCGCCTGCGACGCTAAGGCAACCTCCAACTTGGCCATTTCCACCCGCGCCCGCAACTCAATCTCATCCAAAACTTCTTGCAATTTGGGGTCATCCAGCCCTCCCGCCCCCAACGTCAGGCGGCGGTTGTTGACCAACTGTTGCAGGCGTTGAATCGTGCTGATCGGCAATTGACCGCTTAACAGGGCATCGCGCACCCCCTCCAACTGCTTTACCAAATCTTCGGCATAGGCCAGGCTTTTGCGCCGTCGTGCCTGCCGCTCCGCCACCGGATTCACCTCCTGCAGGGATAGCAACGGGTTAATCCCACTAGCCTCCCCCACCTCATCCATGGCGGCAGCGCCCGATGTGTTGGCGGTCAACAGGTCAGCAAAGGCCTTGGCATCGCCCGACAATCGGCGTGCGGCCGTTTTGCTGCTGGTCACAATTGCCTTGCCAACGCCATCAACTTTGATCACGGAACCTATCCTTTTTTGATTAAGGCAAGGTTAAAAGGGTCTTCAGCCGTGCGGGAGGGGTTATCCACCCCAGGCTGATGGCCACTGTATCAGCCAACCGCCCCCCAGCGCAAGCCCGCTAAGCTTTTCCACCTCTACTGGCCTAGCTGCGGCGGTGGCTCATTAACCAGCGCCCTAACCCACCGCGGCGTGGCGGCTGTCGAGTTCGGCAAAGGCATCACCCCAGCTGCCCTGGGTGGCGGCCTTGGAGTATTCGGTGGCGCGGTTTTCAAAGAAATTGGTATGCTCCACCCCGTTCAGCATTTCATCCATCCAGGGCAGCGGGTTTTTGTCCACATGCTCCTGATACAGCGGTTGCAGCCCCAGTTGCAGCAGGCGGCGGTTGGCGATGTAGCGGATGTAATCCTTAACCTCTTGCCCACTCAACCCCTCAACCGCGCCCATTTCAAAGGCCAGATCGATAAAGGCATCCTCCATCACCACCATATGGTCGCAAATATCGTACAGTTCCTGTTGGAACGCATCGGTCCAAACCTGCGGATTTTCCTCAATAAAGGTGCGGAACAAGCGGATGATGGAATTGCAGTGCAGGGTTTCATCGCGCGCCGACCAGGTTACAATCTGCCCCATGCCCTTCATTTTGTTAAAGCGCGGGAAGTTCAACAGGATGGCAAAGCTGGCGAACAGCTGCAACCCCTCCGTAAACGCGCCAAAGGCCGCCATGGTTTTGGCCAGGCTGGGCAAATCGTCAACGCTAAAGCCCTGGAAATAGTCATATTTCTCGCGCATTTCGGCGTATTTCATAAAGGCCTGATATTCGGTTTCGGGCATGCCGATGGTGTCCAACAGGTGGGAATAGGCCGCAACGTGAATGGTTTCCATGTTGGAAAAAGCCGCCAGCATCATCACCACTTCGTTTGGCTGAAACACCTGGCTATAGTGGCGCATGTAGCATTTGTTGACCTCAACATCGCCCTGGGTAAAAAAGCGAAAAATTTGGGTCAGCAGGTTGCGTTCCCCCTCGCTAAGGCTTTTGTGCCAGTCCTTAACATCGTCGGCCAAGGGCACCTCCTCAGGCAGCCAATGAATCCGCTGCTGCATCAACCATGCCTCATAAGCCCAGGGGTAGTAAAAGGGCTTGTAGACAGGGTTGGGGGTCAGCAGGTTGGGTTGGCTGGTGACGGCGCCGCCCACAGCGGCGGGGGTGACAGCAGGGGAAAGGTGCAGGTCGGTCATGCTACAGGCTCCAGTAATGGCATATTTGGTAGGAAGGTTCCATAATTCAGACTACATCTTGTGGCCGCCTTTGGCTAGCGCTAAAAATCGGCAGCAACCAAAAATTCAGCAAAAAAATATGGTGGCCTATCGGGGCACGCGCACGCAACCGCCTTTATAGTCATTCCACTTTAAAAATTTCCAGTGCTGCAAATGTCACGATCTCTGCGATACGGTGCTCATGTACGTCCATGTACACTCCGCTCCGTTTCTCGACCTCGTAACATTTTCGCAGGCTGTATATTTCTAAATTGGCACGACTATAGATCAGCCTAAGCGGCTTGAGACGGACAAGAAGACTTCAGGGGGCGCGGGTTGCGGCCCTATTTGACCGCGGGGGTGGCGGCAGCTGGAACTGGCGCTTGTCCAGGGGTCTGGCCTTGAGTCTGACCTTGGCGCTGCAGTCGGCATTGTTTACGCTTTTCCATTTTGGCACGCACCTCCGCTTTTTGTTCGGGGGACATTTTTTGGTATTCAGCCTTGCGTTCGGCACGGCGCGCCTGCTGCTGCTGCGGGGTCATAGCCTTCCACTCATCGGCTTTTTTGGCATCTTCGGGCGACAGGGCGCAATCCTCTGCGCTAAGCTTTGGCTTGGCCGCCACCACAGCAGTCTTAGCCGCCGCCGCATCCACCGCCAGGACGGGGGTGGGCGATACCGCCAGCATGGCCAAGGCAGCCAACAGGCAACAGCGGGCAAAAATCGGGAAACGGGCGGTCATGGCATGGCTTTCGATAAAGTGTTGAAATCGGTGCGGTTTGCGGGCAGCCAATGGCCAGGCCACCCAACCTGCACCACAGCTTAGCATGCGGCGGGCAGAATACAACTTTCATGATAGGCGCGGCGCAACAGGTGATGTAACGAGCGGCTTCCCCCCAAGCCCCCAGAGCGTTTTCGCTTTAGTTCTAGACTAGGAAGGCAAGGCGAGTCGCGCGGAGCGTATACGGACATACGTGAGCACGGCGAGTCCGTAGTAGTGGCCTGCTTGTCCGCCATAGCGTAGCGACGGCGGAACGACGTCTAGGGCTAAATGGGAAATGCTCTGACGGTAGCACAAATATAGATTCCCCCCTATAACAATGCGGATGAACGATTCCCCGCCCCCAACACCTTTTCCTCCACCCACTGACAGCGCGCCCAACAGCACCACTGCTGATACACCTACGGCCACCAAACTCCTCGCAACCAAACAACGCCTGGATCAACTGTTGCTGGCGCGTGGCCTGGTCGACAGTCGGGCGCAGGCGCAGGCGATGATTATGGCGGGGCAGGTGCAGGTTGGCGGGCAGGTGGTTACCAAGGCGGGGCAACAAACCGCCTTTGATGCTGAGATTGACTTGAAACAGCCCCCCCACCCCTGGGTCAGCCGGGGCGGGTTGAAATTGGTGCACGCCCTGGAACATTACGGCCTGGATCCGACCGGGGCGGTGGCGTTGGATATCGGATCCTCCACCGGTGGCTTTACCGATGTGCTGTTGGCCAAGGGGGCGGTGCGGGTTTATGCGGTTGATGTCGGGCGTGGTCAGCTGGCCTGGCGGTTGCGGCAGGATCCGCGGGTAGAAGTGCGGGAGGGGGTCAATTCCCGCTATCTAACCGCCGATGACGTGCCCGAATTGGTGGACTGGTTGGTGGCGGATGTCAGCTTTATCAGCCTGACCCTGGCGCTGCCCGCCGCCCTTAGCCGCCTGAAACCGGGGGGGCAGCTGGTGGCGCTGATTAAGCCGCAGTTTGAGCTGTCGCCGCGCGATATCGAAAAAGGCGGGGTGGTGCGCGATCCCCAACGGCGGCAGCAGGCCATTGATCGCATTATCAGCTGGATAAGTGAGCTGGAGATCCACGCCTGCCGTTTTGCGCTGCAAGGAACGGTCGCCAGCCCCATCCTGGGCCCCGCCGGCAATCAGGAATTTCTGCTGGTTGCCAGTCTGACCCCAAACTGATTTTCGCAAAACCGCAATTCAACCGCGCCCTAAAGCTTTAACAGCGCCATTTCCGCCCAAATACCCTTAACCCGCACCCGCAGCTTGCGATCCAGGCGCAGGCGCCGTTGGCTGGCGGGCGTATCCTTAAGGGCGCCGTTCAGGGCTTCGTGATCGGCGGTCAACACCACCATCCGCCCCTGTTGACTCAGCAGCGGCGCCCAGGCGGCAAAAAACGATTCATACAAGGCCTGATTGGTGGCGGTATCGCCAAACTGCACGCCAAAGGGCAAATTGGCCAGAATGACATCAATGCTGGCGGGGGGCAGGCGGGGTTCGCGGCTGTCCACCACGCTAAGTTCCAATTTGGCTGGGTTGGCGATGGTGGCCAGGTTTTTGCTGGCGGCCTGAATCGCCCGATGATCGACATCATAGCCATGCAGCGTCAGATCGGATTGCACCGCCGCCGCCTCAATCAACAGCGTGCCCGTACCACAAACGGGATCCAACACCCGTTCGCCAGGTTGCAGAAAGGCCATTTCCACCATTGCGCCCGCAATCTCATGCGGCAATGACCCCGCCCGCTCCGCCGTGCGCGCCACCCGATGCGGCAGCTGATCAGCCTGAAACCGTTGCGCCCCAATGTAATAGGCATCCTCAACCGCCATCACAAACAGCGTTTCGGCCTTGGCGGCGGCGGGCGTACCGGCAGGCACCACCCGAAGGCCGTGGTCACTCAACGCCTTAATCAACCACCGTTCCCACGATTGCCGCACAAAATGGTTGCCATCCACGGTCAGCTGCAAACTCCACAGCTTGGCACGGCGGCGGCAGGCGATCGCCAACTGCTCCAACTGTTGATCGCTGACCTTAAACCGCCCATAAATCAGGCATTCCAAAGCCTGGCTAAGGAATGGCCAGCTCATGGTTGGCTTATACGGCGTGCGGGGCAGGAACAGCAGGTCGTAATCCTTTTGCTTTAGCCAAAAGGTGGCACCCGATAGACGCCGCAACCGTCGATCAGCCAATGGAGCCAGTCCAGCGGGCAGGCGCAGCAAGGTGCCCGCCAATTGGCTTTGCGGTTGGGGATCAGGATTAATCGGCGCGCGGGCAAAGGATGAATGGTCAGATTCGCGGCGGGCGGCGGGGGGAGCCCTTCGGGGGCGTGGGTCAAAACCGCGATCATCCTCATCATAACCCGCAGGCCGAATATCGTAATCATCACGAAAATCGTAATCGCCAATATCCCGCCCGAAATCCGCATAGCCCGCATCGTCAGGGCGGCGCGGCTGTGGTTGGCGGCTATCCTGGCGACGGCTATCCTGGCGGCGACTGTTGGGGTTATAGCCAGAATCATTGCCAGAATCATTGGTAGGGCTGGCCGACCGACGCCCTCTAGGGGAACGCTCCGCAAACCCCCAATCCTCATCACCGCCACGGCGGGGTCTGGCCGCCTCACCACCGCGCGACGCCCCCGGCCTTTGCGGCGATCGCCGCTCAATGCGTGCATCATCCGCCCAGCCTGCACCCGCGCCAGCAGGGCGCTTACCGCCCCGCCCGACTTCAACCGATGACGATCCCCGCCTGGCGCCAGATGCTGGTTTGGCTCCACGCCCGCCAGCGGGGCGATCCTGTTGTGGCCGCGATGATGGCCGCCCGCCCGTAGGACGGCCAGCCGATGAGCGGGAGGGGGAACGAGATGGAGGACGACGGTTGGGCATGAACAAATTTCGTGGATGCAATTTCTGGATATAAATTTTAAGCGCGCGCTACCTAATTCAACAGCTTAATTCATTCTGGCCGCGACTGTCTAGCTTGGCAAAAATTGCAGGCCTGTCAGGGCGCAACGCCCAAGATCCTTACTCTGAATCGCTGAGCGCCTTATTTAATGACTGATATCTGCCAACAAGCGTTCCAGGCTAGCCTGGCTAACTTGAATCATGCCCCGCCTTGGGCTGTCAATGTCAAGTATAACGATTAACACGCCGGCGATTAACAGGGCAAAAAACACCGTAGATCCATGCCGACGCTTGTCCGTAAGGCCATAACTATATCCAATAAAACTCATTCCACACATCGAAACAAAAAACAACAACAGAACCAATGGCTGAGGAACATGGTTTTCCAATGCAACCATGCGTTTTTCATTGTTATCAATAACTTCGTTCAATGATTGCAAAAATAAAACGATATAAACTGGATTATCAGATTCTTTTGTAGACTGGACAGCAAGCTTCCACAATTTTTTGCTTATTTCTAATGAATATATCTCTACTTCTTCTATATTTTTTATATCATTGCCAGCATAATAAAATGACAAACGGGATTCAACATACTGACGCAAAAGTATTTTTGCTTCATCAGGAAGATTTTCAGGCAATAACTGTGATCGCAAATAGGTGGTTCCAATACTATTGGCTTCCGCAAGCACCATCTGCCTCCGGGCTTCAAAGCGCTCAACCGCCATTGCAAAAGTAAATCCTATCAGCAGCGCTAACAACCCTAGAATTGTATCTTGCAAAGCTGATATATGGGTGGTCAGCGCCTTATCATGACTGCTGGCACATTGCCGACCAAGCCGAAACCCTAACTCGATTGCTGCCAAGAATAATCCTAAAGCAATCAAAAATAAAAAAAATTCGTTTGCATGCCAGATCATTGGGGGATTTTTTGCTGATTCCGTGATCTTACCGATTCGATGCTTTAGGATTTAGCACTGAAAAACGCAGTTTACAACGGCTTTTAACCTCCTGTGCAGATTCCAGCGTACCATCTGATGCCTCAATAGCTTGCCTCAAGCAGCTAAGAAATTATTCAATCCATGGGGTAATATCCAGCGTGGATCACTGATTCTTGATGAAAAAACTTATGATTGGCGCTATAGCTGAAAAGGGAAACGTAAAAGCAAAATGACCAATTCCATACATATCATTTGGTTCAAGCGCGATTTGCGGGTAAGTGACCACGCGCCGCTGACAGCTAGCGCACAGGCTGGGCGAGTGCTGCCGCTTTACATTATTGAACCAGAGCTATGGAAATTGCCGGATAGTTCGCGCCGACACTGGCATTTTATTCATGATTCACTGCTGGATTTGCAACGTAATTTGGCGGCACTTGGCGCACCACTTGTTATTCGCATCGGCGAAGCGACCGAAGTGCTGGAGAAACTGCGCCACGAGCTGGGCGCATTCACGCTTTGGTCACATGAAGAAACAGGCAATGGCTGGACGTATCGGCGCGATATAGCCGTGGCGCAATGGTGTCGCGCTCATAGCATTATCTGGCGTGAACTGCCATCCAACGGCGTGGTGCGGCGGTTAAAAAGCCGTGACGGTTGGGCAAAACTGCGTGATGAGCGCATGGGTGCACCTATCATACCTGCACCGCAATCGATTGTCGCAATAGAGAATATACAGTCGCATGATCTGCCTGATAAAAACCACGCGATGTTTGGCTTGCCTTCTATCGGTTCGGTGCAAACAGGGGGGCGCAAAGAAGGCATTAAAACGCTGGATTCATTTGTGAAAGAGCGTGGCCGTAGCTATATGCAGACCATCTCAAAGCCTGGAGTTTCTGCGCGGCATTGTTCTCGCTTAAGTGCGCATATTACATTTGGCACGCTATCGGTGCGCGAGGTTAAGCAAGCGACAAAGGCAAAAATTGGGTCGCTTGCAGGAAATAGTGATCCGGATGCGGTATTTTTTAGACGCAATCTCGCGGCGTTTCTCTCTCGGCTGGCGTGGCATTGTCATTTTATCCAAAAGCTGGAACAGCAGCCAGACATTGAATTCAAATGCATGCATCCCGCATTTGAAGGCATGCGTGAGCCGCATTTCCGCGAAGATTTTTTTGAGGCTTGGAAAACAGGCAATACGGGTTATCCGCTGGTCGATGCGTGTATGCGGTCATTGCATGAAAACGGTTGGATCACGTTTCGTATGCGGGCTATGCTGGTGTCGTTTGCTAGCTATCATTTATGGCTCGACTGGCGGGTGACAGCACCATTCCTTGCGCAACTTTTTACCGACTATGAACCAGGCATTCACTATTCGCAGTTTCAAATGCAATCGGGCGTGACGGGCATCAACGCGGTGCGGATGTATAACCCGATTAAGCAATCACTCGATCACGACCCGCAAGGCAAATTTATACGCCGCTATGTGCCTGAACTGAAAACGGTGTCGGATAGTTTTATTCACGAGCCGTGGCGGATGGATGTGCCGCCGCAAAACTATCACAGCCCCATAGTAGAGTATGAGGCCGCCACAAAACATGCTAGAGCTGAAATTTCAAAGCGCTGGCAATCAGAAGGTTTTAGAGAGGAATCACGCGCCGTGAATCAGAAGCTGGGAAGTCGCAATCGACCGCCCGCACCCAGGAAATCGCGCAAGCAAAAAGAAATACAGCAACTTAGTTTTGATGTATAACAACAAAAAAGGAATAATGTTATGGCACGTTTTTTAGTAATAGCCGCAAGCAGTGGCATTGGTCAGGCAACAGTTTCGCTGCTTAAAGCGGCGGGGCATGATGTGTTTACCACGGCGCGTGATACCAGCAAAATCACGCCCGATGCCGTGCTGGATGCGACCGATTTTGATGCGGTAGATGCCGTATTCAAACAGTCCGGCGAACTGGATGGTGTGGTGAATTGCAGCGGTTCACTGCTCCTAAAATCCGCGCATCATACTAGCAAAGACCAGTATCAAAGTGTCATTGATGCCTCGCTCACCACGGCGTTTGCTACTGTTCGCGCGGCGGGCAAGCACATGACCAAGGGCGGCTCAGTGGTGCTTGTATCATCGGCAGCGGCGATGGAAGGATTGGCGAATCATGAAGCGATTGCAGCTGCAAAGGCCGGCATTTTAGGACTAACACTCTCAGCGGCAGCCACCTATGCGGGGCAGAATCTGCGTATCAATGCCGTGGCGCCAGGGCTCACCGAAACGCCACTCACAGCAGCCCTTACGGGTAACGAAACGTCGCGCAAATTCTCAGAGGCCATGCACGCCCTGGGGCGGCTGGGCAAACCCGAAGACGTGGCGCGTGCGATTGTGTTTTTGCTCGACCCCGCCAATAGCTGGATTACAGGGCAAGTGCTGGCGGTAGATGGCGGGCTTTCACGCGTCAGGCCAAAGATGAAAGCATGAGAACAGAACGCACAGAGGCCTTTATCAACGATATTATCCGCATGGCTTGGGCGGATGATGTGTCGTTTGATAAAATCAAAAAAGAACGAGGTTTATCAGAAGCAGAAGTCATTAAAATCATGCGCGGAACCCTCAAAGCCAACAGCTTCAAGCTCTGGCGCAAGCGTGTATCGGGTCGTAGTTCAAAACATGAGAGACGATCCAAATTACTGCGTCTTGAGGCGGAATAACTGTAATGTCCGCACTTCGCCTTATTCTGGCCGATCAGCTTTCTGGGTCACTCGCTGCACTGCAAGGAATAGATAAGGCGTGTGATGTCGTCATGCTGTGTGAGGTAATGGAGGAAGCCAGTTATGTTCCGCATCACCCAAAAAAGATTGCCTTCCTATTTTCTGCCATGCGCCATTTCGCTGCTGAGCTTGAAGATCAAGGCGTGCATGTGCGTTATGTGAAGCTGGATGATGCAAAGAATACTGGCAGCTTCACGGGCGAGGTTCAGCGTGCGATTCACGAACTAAAATCATCAACCATGGTCGTGACCGAACCTGGCGAATATCGTGTGCTACAGATGATGAAAGATTGGCAGCGCTCGCTTGATATTTCCGTTGAAATTCTACCGGACACACGCTTCCTTTCCACGCACGCCGAATTTGCGTTATGGGCTAAGGATAAAAAGCAACTGCGCATGGAGTTTTTTTACCGCGAGATGCGCAAGAAATATTCTGTCCTAATGGAGCCAGACGGGAAACCCACTGGTGGTGAGTGGAATTATGATAAAGAAAACCGCAAACCCCCAAAAGCTGGCATGACATCGCCACCACGCCTTAGCCACAAAAAATCAGCCATTACAAAAGAAGTCTTGGTGTTGGCAAAAGAGCGCTTCGGCCATCATTTTGGTACGGTTGAGCCTTTTCATTATGCCGTCACGCGCAACCAAGCGCTGATGGAGCTCAATCATTTCATCCAGCATCTGCTGCCAAATTTTGGCGATTATCAGGATGCGATGGTGGCGGGTGAGCCGTATCTTTATCATTCCCTCATCTCCAGCTACCTCAATGCAGGGCTGCTTCTGCCGCTGGAGATATGCCAGAAGGCCGAGGCTGCCTATCGCGCAGGCAAAGCGCCACTGAATGCTGTTGAGGGTTTCATTCGCCAGATTCTGGGTTGGAGGGAATATATTCGTGGCATTTATTGGCATTTCATGCCTGAATATGGCGAGCGCAATACGCTAAATGCTACACGGCCGCTGCCCGATTTTTACTGGGGCGCACATACGCAAATGTTCTGCGTTGCTGAAACAGTACGCCATACCCGTGATCATGCCTATTCGCACCATATTCAGCGCCTGATGATTACTGGCAATTTTGCGTTGCTTGCGGGGTTGGATGTGAAATCGGTGCAAGCATGGTATCTGGCGGTCTATTCTGATGCGTATGAATGGGTGGAAATGCCCAATACGCTGGGCATGGCGCTGTTTGGTGATGGCGGCGTGGTGGCCAGCAAGCCTTATGCTGCCAGCGGAAAATATATTCACCGCATGAGCAATTATTGCGAGAAATGCCAGTATGATCCCGACGAGATGACGGGCGAAAAAGCTTGCCCATTTAATGCACTCTATTGGGATTTCTTAGTGCGCCACGAAGACATATTTCGTGGCAATCAGCGCATGCCTTATGTGTTTTCCACCTGGGATAAGTTCGCGCCCGAGAAGCAACAGGCGATTCGCAATCAAGCGCAAAGCAGCCTGAAGAAAATGGCGGAGGGTACGTTATGATTTGTGTGTTTTACGATAGAAAATGATTAGCGCGGCTAGGTCTTGGGAGAATTGGCGCACCCGACCCGCTGGCGAAGGCCAGCCATAAAACAGATCGCCCGCTGGCAACGGCCAGCCATAAAAAGCTCGTTCGAATCGTAGCTATAGAAGGTCACCTATTTGGTGCACCTTAGACGATTCGCCCGCTGGCAACGGCCAGCCATAAAACAGATCGTTCGAATCGTAGCTATAGAAGGTCACCTATTTGGTGCACCCGAGACGATTCGAACGTCCGGCCTCTTCCTCCGGAGGGAAGCGCTCTATCCCCTGAGCTACGGGTGCAAGACACCATAAACCATAATTTGGGGATAACCAAGAGGGCAAAAGCAATTGATAGCGCGCAGGTCAATTTAACGGCTGTTACCGGTTCCGCCACGACGACGGGTTTGGAAAGCGGCGTCAAGTTGGCTGTTACCGCTGCGCCCCTCATCCTGATGACCTTTGGAGAGATCTTGTAGCTGATAGCCTAAGGCCGCCAGACGATCACTGGGCTTGGCGGCGTTTTGCATCGGGTCGGTCATATCGGCGCTTAAGCCCGCGGCATGGGTGCCTTTTTTGCGGGCGGCGTCAACCATTTGTTGGGGCGCCAAATGCACCATATACTCATCATACAGCTTTTGGAATTCCAACACGGGCAAGTCGATGGCAATGGAAACCTTGCGCAGATAATTAAATTCATCCTTGCTAATGCCGCCACAACCCGCCACCCGCAGCAGCCCCAGCATCACCCGTTCCTTCATGGCTTTCGGCAGGTCGCGCACCTCACCCAGCTCCTTACCCACGATACGGGTTACCACCGCATTAGCGCCAGCGGGAGCCAGGGTGACCGCCTCACGCAGCAGGTCTTTGACCGCTTCGGGCGGCAGCCCCGGAAAGCTAAAGGTGCTGGAAAAAGCCTCCAACTCCTCCTCATCGGCATGACCATCGGCCAGGCACAGGCGACCAGCATAGGTGGTGATGGCAATGGCGACGGTGTCGTTATAGGCGGCGCTGGAATCCGCCTCACCATACCCACCATCGCTGCCCTCCATAACTTTACGAAGCATGCCGCCCATCATGAGCCAACGAAAGCGGCGCTTTTTGCGGCGGGGAACGATGCGGCCAAAAATTTCGCTGACAGCACCAAACAGCCTGGCGGCACCTTCGGCAATTGCATCAATCATCTGATTTTCTCCATGTTAACGATTGGCCATTTTCCAGGAGTCGCGCATGGCATAGATAACCGCCGAGGGATCAATCAGCTGTTTGTTATAGCGCAGGGTCCAGTGCAGGTGCGGCCCCGTGGCATGCCCCGTTTCCCCCACCGCGGCAATCACCTGCCCCGCTCGTACAACTTGGCCAGCCCGCACGCCGATACCGCTGAGGTGGCAATAGGTATGTTCCCATGCGCCGCTGGCAATCTCCACCCGCCAGCCACAGCCGCGATCATAGGCTACCTCAGTCACGCGGCCATTCGCCCACGCCCGCACATAGGAACCATGCGGCGCGGCGATATCAATGCCGTTGTGAAACTGCCGCCGCCCCGTGCCAGGTCTGTTGCGCCAGCCAAAACCGCTGCTGATTCTTTTGAAATTTTCTACCGGAAAGGATGTATCGCGCCAGCTGCTAACCACCGATCCATCGGGGCGCAGCTGCACATCCAGCTCGGTATTGGCATCGGCGCGGGAACACCCCCCCACCAACACTGCCAGCAGCAACAGCGCAAGGCTAAGCGGCTTATAAACCCTACCTGTGGATAGGATACAGTGGAAAGAAAAAATCTTCATGGTTTAGTTAACCAAAGAAAATGCGCATTGACAAGGTTTTACCCCCAAACCCTCCTGGCTTGGCCTTTGCCAACTGGCCTGACTTTTGGTGTGGCTATTCGGATTTTGTGATAATAACCAAAGTTATGCACATGGCGTTAACCATAGCATAAGTGCCCTGCCCCAGCCCATAAAGTTTGTCAATAGGGGATGCCAATAGGAACGAATAAAAAATTTCCATTTGCAAAACAATGCGTTACAAAAACATCCTTTAATACAGGAGGATGCCCCCAAGTGCCTGTTGTATAGGGGGTTCACCCCCACCATACCACAGTTGCCCACAATGTTATCCACAGATTTCGTGGATATCTCGGAAAGACGGTTGAAGCATTGGCTGGCCATGCTACCTTACTGGTGAAACCCATCATCAACAACAGGTTAGACCGCTTGTCCACGCCGCCGCCAACGCATCATCCCAGCATGGATACCGCATCCCCATCGCCTGAGCCGCGCGGGGGTGGGGTGATTGCCGTGGCCAGCCTGACGGCGGGGGTGGAGGTCATCCGCCGTTTCGCCGCCAGCCTAGAGCAGCAGCCAGGGGTCTATCGCATGTTGGATGCCAAAGGTGGAGTGCTGTATGTGGGTAAGGCGCGCAACCTACCCAAACGGGTGCTTAGCTACACGGCGATAGCCCGCCTGCCTCAACGGTTGCAGCGGATGGTATCGCTGACCACCGCCATGACTTGTACCGTCACCCGTTCAGAAACCGAGGCTTTGTTGTTGGAGGCCAGCCTGATTAAAACCCTGCGCCCCCGCTTTAACATCGTGCTGCGCGATGACAAAATGTATCCCTATATCTTGTTGGCGGGCGATCACGCCTTTCCCCGCCTGCAAAAATATCGCGGCAAGAAAGAAGGCAAGGGGATTTATATCGGCCCCTATGCCAGCGTTCAAAGCGTTGAGCAGGCGATGCTGACGACTCAAAAGGTTTTTGGCCTGCGAACCTGTGCCGATACAGTCTTTGCCAATCGCAGCCGCCCCTGTTTGCAATATTTTATCAAACGATGCAGCGCCCCCTGCGTTGGCTATATTAGCTCGGATGACTACGCCGCCAAGGTGACAGAGGCGCAACAATTTCTGACTGGGGACAGCGCCCAATTGCGTGAACGGCTGGTGCAGGAAATGGAGCAGGCCAGCCAGGCACAAGCCTATGAACAGGCCGCTTCCCTGCGCGATCAGCTAAAGGCGATTTCCTGGCTAGAAAGCCAGCAGAGTGTGCATGTGCCGGGGTTGGATCACGCCGATGTGGTGGCAGGCTATAGCGCGGGCGGATGGGCGGCGGTGCAGCTGTTCTTTATTCGCCATGGCCGCCATGTCGGTAACAGCAGCCATCTGTTGCGCCAGCCCCCCGATGTCGATCTGCCAGACTTGTTAGCCAGCTTTTTGGCGCAGTTCTATGAGCAGTGGCCAGCCCCGCCGCAAATCCTGATTACCCCCCTGCCCGCGGATGCCACGCTGGTAGCCGAGGCGTTGAGCATGCAAGCGGGGCATAAGGTGGCCTTGATGCAACCGCAGCGCGGGGCGAAGGCCGACCTGCTGGCGCAAACCCTGCTGAACGCCCGCCAGGCGCACCAGCGTAAGCAGCAGGAGGATAGCGTTTTCGCTGAGCAACTGCTGCTGCTGCAACAACGGTTCGGCCTGCCGCACGTGCTGACCCGGGTTGAGGTCTATGACAACAGCCACCTGCAGGGGGATCAGGCCTTAGGGGCGATGATCGTGGTCGGGGTGGAAGGGTTCCAAAAGACGGCCTATCGCCGTTTTAACCACACGGGGCGGGTGGCGGATACCCGCGACGACTACGCCATGATGCGGGCAACCCTGCAGCGGCGGTTGCGGGCAATTCCTAAGATAGGGAATGAGGACGGTACAGTCGATGCCGCTGATCTGGCCGACCTGCCACAGCTGTGGCTGATTGACGGCGGTAAAGGGCAGTTGCATGAGGCCACGGCGGTGCTGGCCGAATGGGGGCTTAGCACGGTGATTCAGGTGATTGCGATTGCCAAGGGGCCCGAGCGGGACAAGGGGCTGGAGCGGTTTTTTATGCAGAATGCAGCGGGCGAGACCCATGAAGTGATGTTGGCAGAAGCCAACGACAATCCGCTGCGCTATTTCCTGCAACGCATTCGGGATGAAGCCCATCGTTTCGCCATTACCGGCAACCGCGCCGCCCGCCAGCTGAACGCGAGGCGATCCCATCTGGATCAGTTAAAGGGCATCGGCCCCGCCCGCCGCAAGGCCTTGCTGCAACATTTTGGATCGCTGCGCCTGTTAACCCAGGCGGGGGTTGAGGATTTGGCGCAAGTCAAGGGCATCAGCCGTACCCTGGCTCGCCAATTGCATCAACAACTGCATCCCGAGCTGGAGTAGGAGGTTGGAGTCGGGCGCTGGAGAGAAAATTGCCAGCCTAAGCGATGATAACGCTACTTAGCAGTCGCTACTTACCAGGATTAAGGCGCTCAAACAGTTCCTTGCCCATAACAAAGGCAACGCTTTTGCGCACGCCCGTCTGCACCTTTTCGCCGCTACGAGGGTTGCGGGTCAGGCGGGGGGCGCGTTCCTTAACCGAAAAGGTTGCAAAGCCGCGCAATTCAATCCGACGACCCGCCACCAGGGCTTGCCCCATTTGATCAAAAGTCAGGCGAACCACCTGATCCAAATCCTGCTCCCGCAGTTGTGGGAATCGGGCAGCCAATTGCTTAACCAGCTCTGAACGGGTCAGATTCGAAACGTCTTTTGTTACCATTGCGCTTCACCAAAATTGTTAGAAGGTTCAAAAAAACTGTGGCGGGGGATGTGCCCCCCGCCACAACCTATCAGGACATTAAGCGTCACTGTCACTTTCTTTTGCGGCGTCATCGGCCTTTTTGGCTTTGCCTGTTGCAGCCTTACTTGAATCCGATTTGGCCGCAGCCTCCGTTTTCTCTTTGGCTTTGCTCATCGCTACGCCCAGAATGTCGCCAAGGCTGGCACCGCTGCTAGTGGTACCATATTCTTCCAGGGCTTTGCGCTCTTCCTCCAGCTCCAGTTGCTTAACCGACAGCTGAGTCTTTTTACCAGTGGCATCATATTGGGTGATGACAGCGTCCAATTTTTCACCAACGGCAAAACGATCGACCCGCTGTTCGTTTTTCTCGCGCGATAGTTCGCCCTTCTTAATAAAGCCAATTTGGTTGTCACCAAATTTAACCTCAATACCACCATCGGTCAGCTGGCTAATCACCGCGGTAACCACCACACCTTTTTTCAGGCTGGCATAGGAACCCTCACCACCGGCTCTGCCCGCATGGGCGCCACCTTCTGCATCGCTGGCCGACCCTTTGCCCGCATGGGCAGGGCGATCGCCCGACAATTGCTTAATGCCCAGGGCAACCCGCTCTTTACTTGGATCCATTTCGATGATTTTGGCCTGAATCTCTTGGCCTTTGCTGTAGGTTTTTAACAGCTCCTCACCGTTGCGTTCCCAACTCAGGTCATTCATGTGAATGATCCCTTCCATATCGGGGCCAACCTCAACAAACAACCCAAAGTCGGTGATGTTTTTGATCGGCAGGGTCATGATCTCACCAACCTGGTGGGCATTGGCAAAGTCTTCCCATGGATTCTGCTGGCACTGTTTATAGCCCAAGCTGATACGGCGTTTGGCCAAATCAACATCCAACACCATCACCTCAACAGTCTGACCGATAGACAGCAGGCGGTTAGGCGCAACATTCTTTTTCGTCCAGCTGAGTTCGGAAACGTAAATCAACCCCTCAACCCCAGGTTCCAGTTCAGCAAAGGCACCATAGTCGGTAATGTTGGTGATTCTGGCCTGCAGACGCTGGTTGGCGTGATAACGGGTTTCAATACCATCCCATGGGTTGGATTCCAGCTGTTTCATGCCCAGGCTAATACGCTGATTTTCCTGGTTGTATTTGATCACCTGCACCTGCACCTGCTGGCCAATGCTCAACACCTCTGATGGGTGGTTAATCCGACGCCAGGAAATGTCGGTGATGTGAACCAGACCATCAACGCCGCCCAAGTCAACAAAGGCACCGTAATTGGTGATGTTTTTCACCGTACCGGTCATAATCTGACCTTCTCTCAGCGCACCGATAATTTCGTTGCGGCTTTCGGCGCGGGATTCCTCCAACACGGCGCGGCGGGATACCACGATGTTGCCGCGGCGACGATCCATTTTCAGGATTTGGAACGGCTGCACCTTACCCAACAATGGGCTGATGTCTTTGGTGGGGCGAACATCGACTTGGCTGTTCGGCAAAAAGGCAATGGCACCGGACAGGTCAACGGTGTAACCACCCTTAACCCGACCATTGATAACACCCTCAACCCGCTGTTGCTGTTCAAAGGCTTGTTCCAGAATAATCCAGGATTCTTCGCGACGGGCGCGTTCACGGCTAAGCACCGCCTCACCCTGACGATCTTCCAGACGTTCCACATAAACATCAACGATGTCACCAACTTGCAGCTCTACCACGCCGTTCACATTGGCAAATTCCTTCAAGGACACCCGCCCCTCAGATTTCAATCCAACATCGATAACGGCGGAATCTTTTTCCAGGCTGATGACCAAGCCTTTTACAACGGAACCTTCCAATTGTTGGCCGGGCTTAATAACCTCGTCCAACATGGCGGCAAAATTTTCAACGGGAACTTGGGTTTGGATGTTAAGTGACATGGTTGAGGGTGAGTCCAAAAGTTAAGGTTGCACAATAGGAAGGAAACTATAAATCAAGTGGTTGCCCCTGCCAAGCCCTAAAATAGGGATCGATATAGGCAATGGCTTGCGCGGTTAATTCGGCGGGCGTGACCTGGCTGTTATCCAGCACTTGGCCTGCAGCAGCGCGGCTGGCGGCCATTTGCGCCGCATCGCTGGCATCGCGGGCATGAATATCCGCCAGGATACGATCCACCATTGGCGGATTGTTGGTGGTAGCCGCAGAATTGGCCAGAGCCAACTGTTGCAACTGGCGAAAGCGCCGTTCTGCCCGCACCTGGGCATCGGCAATGATGAACAGCTTCACCTGCGCCTGCGGGGCAATCACGCTGCCGATATCGCGCCCCTCAACCACCGCGCCCATCACCGCGCCTGATGGATCGCCCGCCTGATGCGGCGGATGCAGCGCAAAATCCACCTGCAGCTGCCGTAGGGCTGCCCGCACCGCTGGCATGGCCGCTACCAGGCTGGCCGCGATGCTAACATCCTCCGCCCGCAACTGCGCCTGATAGTCCAAATTTTGCAGCGGTTCCAGCCGCAGCTGGCTGGCGACGGCGGCGGCCTGGTCGAGATCCAGCTGTTGCCGCAACTGATCAGGGCTTAGCCTGACCGCGCCACCCGCAGGCGTCAGCAGCGCCAGGCCAACAGCGCGATACAACAACCCCGTATCCAGATGCGCCAGGCGATAATGGCTTGCCAATCCCTTGGCCAGCGTGCCCTTACCACTGGCGGCGGGGCCGTCAATTGCAATGATAAAGGGGGCTGCCGATTGCACCATCGCCGATTGCACCACCACCCCTTAAACCAGTTGCAACCTTGCCCCTAACTGTTGGAACAGCGGCACAAAATTGGGAAAACTGGTCAGAACAGGGCGGACGTCATCAACCTGCACCGGTTGCTGGCTGGCCATCCCCATCACCAAAAAGCTCATGGCGATACGGTGATCCAGCTGCGCCAGAATGGTGGCGCCACCCGGCACCCCCGCCGCGCCGCAACCAACAACATGCAGGTCGTCACCCTCAATCCGCGTGGTCACGCCGCACAGCTTCAGACCCTCCGCCGCCGCAGCCAGGCGATCGCTTTCCTTTACCCGCAACTCGGCCAAGCCCCGAAAAACGCTGGTTCCCGTGGCAAAGGCCGCTACCACCGCCGCTATCAGATACTCATCAATCATGCTGGGGGCGCGGCTGGCGGGAATATCCACCGCCCGCAACGGCGCATGGCGCACGACGATGTCGGCGACAGGCTCCCCCCCCTGCAGGCGCGGGTTGGTCAGGGTGATATCCGCCCCCATTTCCTGCAGCATGGTGATAAAGCCGATGCGCAGCGGGTTGGTGCTGACCCCCGTTAAGGTCAGGGCGGAGCCAGGCACAATCGCCGCCGCACCCAACAAAAAGGCGGCAGAGCTGGGATCGCCAGGAACCGCCAGGTTGAGTGGGCTAAGCGCGCCCATCGGCCGCTGAATTGACCAGGATACCCCCTCATGCGTGTGTTCCTGGTGCAAATCGACCCCCATGGCATGCAACATCCGTTCGGTATGGTCGCGGGTGGGTTCGGGCTCTATCACCACGGTCGTGCCATTGGCGCCCAGCGCGGCCAGCAGAATAGCCGATTTCACCTGCGCCGATGCAACAGGCAGTTTGTAGCGTATCGCCTGCAACGCGCCATCACTACGCATGGTCAGCGGTAGGCGGTCGCCCGAACGCCCCAAAAATTGAATGCCCATTTGTTTAAGCGGGGTCAGCACCCGCCCCATCGGCCGTTTGGAAAGGCTTTCATCGCCGCCAAAGGTCACGGTGATGGGATAGGCGGCCAGCAAGCCCATCAACAGGCGGACAGCGGTGCCCGAATTGCCCAGATCCAACACCTTTGCGGGCTCCTGCAACCCTGCCTCACCCATGCCATCAACCCGCCAATGCCCCTCACCCAAACGTTCGATAGCCACCCCGCAGGCCTGCAACGCGGCGGCGGTTGCCAACACATCCTCCCCCTCCAACAGGCCTGTAAACTCGCTGCGCCCTGATGCCAACGCCGCCAGCATCAAACAACGGTGGGAGATGGATTTGTCGCCCGGCACCGCCACCGTGCCTTGCAGCGCGGTCGCCCCCGCAGATTGATACGGTTGGGGAACAGATTGGGATAAAGGATCACTACGCATACCCACAGTCATACGCTGGCAAAGCCATGCACGTCAAACGCAAATGGTGGTAAACGGTGGGATGCGGGGATTAGCGTTGAGGTTAAAGGGTTGATTGATGGGCAACATGGGCAGCAAGTTCTAAAACAGCCGCTACATCATGCGTTAACATCATGGCAACTTCTGTTCCCACGGCCTCCCCTGGAGCACCCGTATTATCCACATCACCCGCAGGTTGTGCAGTAATCTCCAGCAAATCGCTGACATCTGATGGTAGGCTTTCTGGATCCAACTTTTCCCCAACGGGAATGATAGTTAGTTGTTCGAGATCAATACCAGAAGCTAGCGTTTCTGGCTCTGGTGCTTGCACAGATGCAGCCTGTGCCGATAAATCCCCAGACGACATTTCTGTGTAACCAGCCTGTGCCTTAGCCGCAAAGAATCCCCCATCATCCCTCCATTTTCTGTATAAAACTCTAACAAAGGGCAGGACTACATCATCCAACAAATCGCAAACCGTTCGTGCTCTTGCCGCTGAACGAAAAGCAGCAGCAACCACAACAATCGTCACAGCTTTTTTAAACCATCCGTACTGTAGGGCGCGTTCTATGTGATCAGGCTGATATGCGGGTAGTGGCTGAGCATCGCAATCGGAACCAATGGGCTCTGACGCTGCCCCCGTTCTAGACCCAGGGGGCTCTTCTGACCCTTCATTCGCTGGCTGATCAATCGAACATCCAGGATACGGGCGCGGGTTAGAATCCGAAACAGCAGCTCTGGCTGGGCGGCGCAAGGATAATGAAGGCGTAAAGGAAAATCGCGACAAGGCGGTCAAAGCAAAAAAAACCTGTATCATTTTTATCGCTGCCGCCCTATCGGTGCAAGATAAATTTTTTTAATGATAAAAATGAATTGTGGTTTTTAGCGCATCATTTCCCGCACGTCGGTCAGACGCCCCGTGATGGCGGCGGCGGCGGCCATTTCAGGGCTCATCAGGTGGGTACGCCCCCCGCGCCCCTGCCGCCCCTCAAAATTGCGGTTAGAGGTTGAGGCGCAACGTTGGCCAGGCTCCAGGCGATCGGCGTTCATGGCCAGGCACATGGAGCAGCCAGGCTCCCGCCACTCAAACCCCGCCTCCACAAAAATGCGATCCAGCCCCTCCGCCTCCGCCTGCTGCTTCACCAGGCCGCTGCCCGGCACCACCATCGCCCCCACGCCCGCGGCGACGCTGCGCCCCTTAGCGATGGCGGCGGCGGCGCGCAAATCCTCAATCCGCCCATTGGTGCAGCTGCCGATAAAGACCCGATCAATCGTAACGTCTTGCAGCCGCATACCAGCATGCAGCCCCATATAGGCCAAGGCTTGCTCCAAACTGCGGCGCTGATCCGGGTCGCTGATGGTGGCGGGGTCGGGCACATGGCTGGTAACAGCGGCCACCTGCTCCGGATTGGTGCCCCAGGTGACTTGGGGGGCGATGTCGGCGGCCTGCAACCGCACCTCCTTATCAAACACCGCGCCATCATCGCTGTACAGGCTTTGCCAGTAGGCGACGGCCTGTTCCCACTGGTCACCCTGCGGCGCAAAGGGACGCCCCTGCAAATAGGCAAAGGTGGTGGCATCGGGGGCAATCAGCCCCGCCCGCGCCCCCGCCTCAATCGACATGTTGCACACAGTCATCCGCCCCGCCATGGGAAGGGCGCGCACCGCATCGCCGGCGTATTCGATCACATGCCCCGTGCCGCCCGCCGTGCCGATCGCGCCAATGATGGCCAGCACGAGATCCTTGGCCGTCACCCCAAAGCCCAACTGGCCATCAACGCTGATCCGCATGTTTTTGGCGGGGCGGGTGACCAGGGTTTGGGTGGCCAGCACATGTTCCACCTCCGACGTGCCGATGCCAAAGGCCAACGCGCCAAAGGCACCGTGGGTGGAGGTGTGGCTGTCGCCGCAAACGATGGTCATGCCTGGCTGGGTCAACCCCTGCTCCGGCCCCACGATATGCACAATCCCCTGCCGCGCATCCGCCAGCGAAAGATAGGAGACGCCGAACGCCTGACAATTCTGCTCCAGCGTTTGCACCTGCAGGGCGGATTCTGGATCGCTGATCCCGCCAGCTCGATTGATGGTGGGGACGTTGTGATCAGCCATGGCGATGGCGAATTGGGGTTGGCGCACCGCCCGCCCCGCCGCACGCAGCCCAGCAAACGCCTGCGGGCTGGTCACCTCATGCACCAAATGGCGGTCGATGTACAACAGCACGGCTCCATCGGGCAGGGTGTCCACCACATGCTGGCGCCAAATTTTCTGGAACAGGGTCAGGGGTTGCACGGCAGCGGTGGTGGCGGGCGCGGAGGTTGAGCGGCTGATGGCCATCAGGGTTCCTTACGGTTGCGTATCACAGGGGTTATTAGATGTGTTGATTGTGCTGCGATACTAAAGGATGTCGGTCTGAATCGGAAGAGGCTGTGTTGCGTTCCCTGTCACGATCTATGCCCCCACCAGTTTTTGGAGAAGGTCGTCACTCCCGCGTAGGCGGGAGTCCAGCAACTGCAACCCCAGAACCTAGCTGTGCCACTTTGTCATAAAACCCACAGCGCAACGGTCTGTTTCTAGGCATGGGGAAATTGTTCAAGCATTCAGTTCTTCAGCCTCTGATGAAGGAACACCTACGTAGTAAAGAACTATAGCTTTACCATCAGGCTGCCCATGCATTTGTACCACCATAACATCTTGCCCATCAGCTAAGCGTATGCAATGAATATCAAGTAGCCACTGAATCTTGTTTATCCACTCCAGTACGTGAGTTTCAAAATTTATTTTTCGCTTACGTGGAGTGTATGGGTTCCATACATGCAAAACATCACTGCATAAATCAAGCAGTTTTGCAAATTCATCGCGGGTTAGGAATTCTTTATCACTATCCTCAAAGTGTTTTATTCCAGAGCTGTCTTGTGTGGGAGCCTTTAGAGGCTTAGGATAAAAATCTGGATTTAGTTTGGCGATATTTTCTAATAAGCGACCTGCTCGCCACTCATGGATATATTTTTTATGTGCTTGTGAATAAATATCTTTATGGGCAGCTAGGGAAGCAAAGGCAATTAACTCCAAGATTTTTCTTAAATGGATACAAACCAGTTCATAATCAAAATCTTCTTGGCTTAATGTGCTGTCTCCATTGATAAATTCTTTAATGAACTTAATGCGACGTTTTATATCTTCCATGCACTCGAGATACTTTATTCTATCTTCTTGGGTCTTTGCCATTCTGATTTTACCTGTTTGTTAGAAGCATAATTTCCATCCGAGTCCACGCAAATTGGGTATCGGAAACTTAGAACCAGAGCCAACTTATGCTACAACTCGGATTAGAGCCGCTTCCATATATGTCACTTCCGAAATGGTGCACCAGCGCGGAAAAACTTCGAAGCGGGTTGGGATTTTATTGAAGGGCTGAAAGAATGGAACGGAATGAAGCTAAACAATGTTTTAGCTGTTTGCAGATGAGATAATAAAAATTAAAGGCACAATAATAACGTATAGACGCGCCACATAACCCCAAAACTTATATTTAGTGTTGAAAGCACTACGCCAAATCGAAACTAATATCCAGATGACATATATAAAATAAAATATTGTTGTCGCTATAATAATTATTACAAACAGATCATTAGAGTCTGAAAGGCTTGCAAAAGCAGATATAATGCCACCCATGGCTATTTTAAGGCCAGCGCCGCATAAAATTCCATAAACCCAAAAAACTCTGGCTAATGTTCTTTCTCCTCGCCAGACGCTTTTGAACCAACGAAAAAATGAGCATATTTTTGATTTAGAAAGTTCTGTTTCTGACTGCATTGATTTGCGAACAAACACACGCTTAAAATTTCGTGTAATATACCCGAAACCCCAAATCCAAACTCCTGCCCAATATAACCAAACTGGTGACGAACTAATAAATAAAAGCGCAACAAAGCCTACTAAGCTAAACCCGCCATAGGATGAGTCTGACAAAGCCGCCGAAATTATGAGACTGATAAAAAGCCAAATGCTTGATAAAACAACTATAGCTTTTTGTGATTTAGTTAAGTTCATATATTTTCTATTTAGCTTTTTTATTAGAATCGCTCATCTATTTGAATCGTACCATTTCTGTCCGATTTCACGCAAATTGGGTATCGGAAACTTAGAACCAGCCGAAACTCTTTGTCCCAGCCGGACTCGAACCGCTTTTGCATATACCACTTCCAATGTGGTGCCCCGGGTCGGACTCGAACCAACACTCCGTTGCCAGAAGCAGATTTTGAGTCTGCCGCGTCTACCATTTCGCCACCGGGGCCCAATCTAAACATGGGATTAGCATGTTAGGCGGAGTCGGCCTGCCATGCAACCATTTTGTCAGATGCGCCCAGGGATGATGGCCAGGGATGATGGCCAGGTGGGGTGGTGGGAGCGCAAAAGGCCTAAGCCTGCGGCTGGCTAAGCAGGGTTAGCACCTGAAAGGCCTGCCCCATCCCTGGATCGGCCAGCAGACGATCCACTCCCGCCTGTTCCGCCTGCTGCCCCGCGGGGGGCAGTTGCCCAAGGCGCTGCAGGATACCCATTTGCCGCAAAAAGTCGGCCTGACTGGTCAAAACTGGCGTTACGGCGGCGGCGTGCGGGGATAGTGTCGTCACCACCTCATGCCAATTGACGGCGACGCTAAGATCCACCATCCCCAGCTGGCGCAGGGGATCAACCTGCTGATGATGGCCATAGGCTTGCAGGCTGCTGAGCCAATCGGGGCGGGGCGTGCCATAGTCGATGATCAGCCCGCCACCCCCACGCCGATGCAGCAAGCTGGCCACCTCCTGCACCCAGACTTGACGGCTGGACGACAGCTCTACCACGCCGCCCTCAGGGCAATCGGGATAGTGGCGTTGCAACAGTTGGGCGCGGATCGAATCAACAGGAATCGCGATAAAGCGCAGCGGGATAAGGGTGTCAGGGTTGGTGGCTGGCGCTGGGGGGGCGAAATCTTCGGCTTTGGCTTTGGCTTTGGCTTCTGCCTGTGGCTCTGCTTCTGCTTCGGCCAGGGCGATGCGCCGCTCAAACCACTGCCCATGCTGCCGCATCATTTGATCGGCCGGCAAGGCATCCAAAAATTCGTTGGCGATCAACCATATCGGCGAATCTGCGCGATTTTCGCCAAAGTGCGGCAGATTTTGCCAATCTTCATGCCAGGTGACAGAATAGGCGGCCAACCGCTGCTGCTGCTGCGCCCGCAACAGGCTATCGCTCTCAACCAAATGCACCTGGCAATGCGCCACCATCGCGGGTGCCAGCCGGTGCAACGCCCGCAGCACATCAGCCATCAGCACCCCACGGCCGCCACCAAATTCAATCAGCTGGCAGGGGGCGGCTTCGGTAGCGGGTGGCTGCCCCATCGCCTGCCACGCCTGCACCAACCAGATGGCCAGGCTTTCGCCAAACAGCCCGCTAATCTCTGGCGCGGTGATAAAATCGCCCTTGGCACCAATGGCGGGCGCCTGGCGGTAATAGCCATGTTGCGGATGTTGCAACGCCAACGCCAAAAATTGGCTCAGGCTGATGCTGCCCGCGTGGCGCAAATGCTGACGAATCAGCAGGTCAAGCGGGGTTAAAGCTGCTGTGTTCATATCCGCCACCGCTCTCTCTTACCCTTACTACAGGGGGCGAGGCGCCAGCTGACCACGCCAGGCCAAGGTCATGATGGCCGCGCCCGCCACCACCATCAGGCTGCACAGCCACTGCCCCATGCTAAGACCCGCCTGCAACAGGCCAAGCTGGCTATCCGGCTCACGAAAAAATTCCAGGCCAAAGCGGATGACGCCATAGCCCGCCAAAAATGCTCCCGCCACCAGCCCCGGCCGCCGCAAGGCTGGCGTGCACCAGGCCAGCAGGGCGAGCAGTAGGAACAGCAAGGCACCCTCCCCCCCCGCCTGATACAGCTGGCTGGGGTGGCGCGGCAAGCCGCTAGGGTCATGGGGGAAAACCATCGCCCAGGGCACCTGCAACGGGTCGGCCACCCGCCCATACAGCTCCCCATTCACAAAATTGGCGATACGCCCCAGCAGTAGGCCAATCGGGGTGCCCGCCGCAATCACATCGGCCAGTGGCCAAAAGCCAATCTTGCTGACCCGCGCCTGCCAAATCATCGCCGCGATAACCCCGATTAGGCCGCCGTGAAAGGCCATGCCGCCATGCCAAATCGCCCACAGCTCCGACGGACGTTGAAGATAGACGGGCAGATTGTACAACAGGATATAGGCCAGACGGCCACCAAGAATAATGCCCAAAGTTGCCCGCCAGACCAAATCATCCAGGGCGCGCGGCATGCCCAACAGCGACCGCCCCCCCCTATCTCCCAACCCCGCGGCAGGATTAACGGCCGACCAGTCGTGCCATTCCACCCCGCGTCGGCCAGCATGTTTCGACAGGCGGATGGCATAGCGCCAGGCCAGCACGATACCCAGCAGGTAACTAAGGGCGTACCAGCGAATGGCTAAAGGCCCCAGCTGTAGGGCGATGGGATCAATTTCGGGATAGGTCAACATGGGCAACAGCTTAACGCCTTACACCCCGATGACAAGTCCGAAGCTTGGGATGCCTAAGGCAGGGGTGGTGGGGTGTCGCCTAGGGTGCGTAGGTACAGAATCAAATCGGCACGCTCCTGCGCGGATTTAATGCCCGCAAAGGCCATTTTGGTGCCGGGGGCATATTTGGCGGGCTTAACCAAAAATTTGTTCAACTCCTCATACGACCATTCGCCGCTTAAGCCCTGAAAGGCTTTGGAATAGGCATAATCGGCGATGTGACGCTGGTGACCACCAACCACGCCCCACATGCGGGGGCCAACCATGTTGGGGCCATCCTTAACCAAGCTGTGACAGGCGGTGCATTTTTTGGCGATGGCCTGCCCCCGTTCGATGCTTGCCAGGCTTAACAGCGGCGCAATCGGCTCAATCGCTGCCTCCGCCGCGGCGGATTCACCGCCCCCACTGGTGCTGACCGCCGCCACATCAACCGGCGCATAGGCATGTTTTTCTGGCATAACAGGATGAATCAACGCATCCGAAAGCAAGCCAGCCAGATGCCCCAACAACAGGGTAACCAACACGGCCGCAATCACTTTGTTGGTTTCGAAAGAAGAACGTGACATGGTTGAATGTTCCGACTGAATTGCTTAGGGTCAATGGGCTCTATGGCTACGATAGCAGGCGCAGCCAGGCTGCAGCACTTTTCTTAACACAACTTAGCGGATAAGGAACAGTCCCTTTGCAAAAGATTCAGCGCTTGGCTTTTCAGGGTGTGCGGGGTGCCTTTGCCCATTTGGCCTGCCAACAATTTTACCCCCAGGCCACCGCCGTGCCCTATCCCAGTTTTGAGGCGGCGATGCAGGCCGCCGCATCAGGCGAAACCGATGGCGCGGTGATCCCGATTGAAAACTCCACCGCGGGGCGGGTCGCGGGCGTACACCTGCTGCTGCACAGCAACCAGCTGACCATCCGTGCCGAACATTTTCTGCCCGTCAACCATCAGCTGTTGGCGCTTCCTGGAGCAACCCTGGCCGACATCAAACAGGTGGTCAGCCATCCGCAAGCCCTGGCGCAATGCCATGGGTTCCTTAGCCGCCACCAAATCGAGGCGGTGGGGCACAGCAACACGGCGGGGGCGGCGGCGGATGTGGCATCCTGGGGCGATTCCAGCAAGGCGGCGATAGCCTCTAGCCTGGCGGCGGAAATCTATGGCCTGCAGCTGTTGGCCAGCGATATTGAGGATGAGGGGCACAACACCACCCGCTTCCTACTGCTGCAACCCGCGGACGCGACCACCACCGCTAATCCGCGTGACATGGGCGCTGCGCCGCTGATGACCAGCCTGTTTTTCCGTGTGCGCAACGTGCCCGCCGCCCTGTTCAAGGCATTGGGGGGATTCGCCACCAACGGCATCAACCTGTTGAAAATCGAAAGTTTTATTGAGGATGGGCAGTTCACCGCCGCCCTATTCTATCTCGAAGCCCTGGGCAGCCCCTTTGACGGCGATGCTACCGCCCCATCCATGCGCTTTGCGTTGGAGGAATTGGGCTTTTTCTCTGACAGTATCCGCCAGCTGGGCACCTATCCCGCCGATCCCTATCGCTTCGGGGGACAAGCGGCCTAGGGGAGATGTGTAGATAGATCGCTCTACACTTCTGCGCGATAGGGACGGGTAAGCAGCTGCTGCACAACCGCCGCCAGGGGTATTTGGCCAGTCAACAGCTGTTGCACCGCGCCCGCCAGCGGCAGGTCAACGCCGTAACGCTGACACAGGCCTGCCAGCAGGGCAGCACTGCCCACCCCCTCCACCGTTTCCTGGGCGCTGGCGGCATTGGTAGCAGTGGTAGCGGCGGCCAGTTCGGGCATGGATTGCCCGTTTCGTCCCAGTTGCAGACCAAGGCGATAGTTGCGCGATTGCTCACTGGTGGCGGTCAGCAGTAGGTCGCCCAGCCCCGACAGCCCCATCAGGGTGGTGCGCTGCCCCCCCATCGCCTCCGCCAGCCGCGCCATCTCCGCCAGGCCACGGGTAATCAGGGCGGCGCGGGCATTTTCTCCCAACCCATGCCCAATCGTCATGCCCGCCGCCAGCGCGATAACATTTTTCAGCGCTCCGCCCACCTGCACCCCCACCACATCGCTGTTGTGATACAGACGATAGGTGGGCAGGCTTAGGCGTTCCACTGCTGCCATGCCCAGCGTTGCATCCGCGCAAGCCAGGGTGGCGGCGGCGGGCAGGCCACGCACCACCTCCCCCGCGAAATTGGGGCCCGACAACACGGCCAGGGGTTGACCAGCTGGCAATACCGCCGCCAAGGCGGGCAGCAGCAGGCCGCTAGCATTAGCGCTGGGATCGCTATCGCCGCCAGTACGGCCAGGCATCGGCGCAAAGCCTTTGGCGGCGTTGATGACCATCGCATCGGCGGGCAACCCCGCCGCCTGCAACCGCGCCGCCAGCGCCATGCAAGCCTTGGCGGGCACCACCAACAGCACATCGCTGGCCAACTCGACCGCCGCCGCCAAATCCGCCGTGATGGTCACCCCATCCGCCAGGACAATCTCTGTAAAGAAGCGCGCATGACGCCGTGACCGCTGCATCGCTGCCGCCTGCGCCGCGTCACGACACCACAGGCTGACCGCCCAGCCCGCCTGGGCATACAGCTGCGCCAAGGCGGTGCCCCAGCTGCCTGCCCCCAACACAGCAATTTTGGTGGCGGAGTGGGTCATGTTGGTGATTGACGGGTAAGGCCAGACAATTTTTCAACACCATCCACAAAAACTTGAAAACTCTTTGATGTATTGGTGGCTGGATCTAGCACAGCACCGAGCTCTCGGGCGCCTGCTCTCTTTGAGAATCCCACTAAAATTTGATCGAGATGTTGCGATGGTTTTTGAAAGTTATCAGGGTTGCGATATTTATTTTGTTTTTGATCAATTTTTTTGTTTGGCTTTGTTCTGTATCTAGATTTAAGCAAACCAACGTCACCTAAATACCACGACTCAAGTTCCTGACAGACAATTCTAACCAAAAAATTATTCGTTCTGCTGTTATTTTTGCATAAATTGATTGTGTCATTTTTTAATTTTTTGCAGTCATCAACACCATCACTATCCAGTAAAATTAAAAATTTTGCCCCATCTTCTTTCCAGTTTTTAATGTAGTTTTGCACCCTTTTTTTTAAATCTGATTTTCCCTGAAAAAATATGTATCGGGGAGATAGGTTTGGAAAAAATCTTGGAAAAAAATTTTCCAAGAAAATTTTCATAGATTCTTCTTCTAAGAGAAAAATGACTTTTTCCATGTTAGTTTTTTAATAAAGAATCAATGGTATTGCTTTGCCACAAAGACCCAAGCTTTTCATCTCTAGAAAGATTTAACAAAATTTTATTATCTTTAGCGCGATGAAAAGCGGTAAATCCATCTTTTTTATCAAGATAAAATATTTCTTTTATATCAATTCCATTAAGAAGATCGGGAGAGTGCGTGGAAAGAAACACCTGTCCACCTCTCCCCGTATAAAGCCTAAACTCTTCCGCCAATTCTGCTAACAATTCTGGGTAAAGCTGGTTTTCAGGCTCCTCAACAGCCAACATAGGAAAGGGCTTTGGATCATAAAGCAAAACCAAATACGCAAACATTTTGATTGTACCATCAGAAACATAACGTGCAGCAAAGGGATTTTTGAAACTTTCATCCTGGAATCGCAATACAAGGCGTCCATCCTCCATAGGAACCGCCTTTACATCTCTAACACCTGGGACACGTTGCTTCATCGCACTAAGTATACGATCAAATACATCTGGATAATTTTCGAACAAATACTGAGTAACAAGGGGAATATTATCGCCGCTATTAGATAAGTGCTCAGCAAAACCAGCATCAGCACTATGTCTAGCATCCGAAATATGAAAATCTGATACGTGCCAATTTTCGATTAAATTTCTAAAGTCTGAAGCAACTTTGAACTTTTCAAATTGTCCTAAACCTTTGATAGCCAATATATCTGGTGCATCTAATTTATAATAGTCTCTCTTTATGTCTTTGTCATCTTTAATCTTTTCGTCCAGCTCATTGGTAATAGCTTGACCTTCCCCCTCTTTAAAATCTAAAAACTTCCAGGGTTGCCCACCACCAAATCTTGTGTATTTAAGAATTTCTTTTTCAACAATAATTTTATTATTTTTTTGGCCAATCTCCAAGTGATAAGTCGCTATTCTTTTGCTAGAATCTTTACCGCTAGAATCTTTGAAAAATTTAATTTCAATAAAAATTGGACCATTACTTCCACGGCTTACCAATTCTTTAAAACCACCTCTCTTGGCAACAGCGGTACTAACATTTTGGGTAAGAGCATCCTTAAGAAAACTAAACACATCGAAAAAAGTTGATTTTCCTGTGCCATTCTTACCTACCAAGACAGTAAGCGGGAGCAGATCTTTCAGAACAACATTCTTAAAAAGGCGATAATTTTTAATGCTGATCTGCTTGATTCGCATCGCCATAGCAGCTTCTCCTTCCCTAAGCCGTCCAGCTATCGGGCGCGTCCAGATAGCGTTGCACCGAGGCCAATTGATCGGCGAGCAACAGCTGTTCACGGCTGGCATAGGCCAACAAATCAGCCCAGCTGCACAAATAATGCATGTTAAAGCGGTTTTGCGTCATCACCCCCAGGGCGGATTGGAAGATGTTGTAGTAGAAAATCACAAACACATCGCTGACAATGCCGCCGCCGTAGCGAATCGCCTTAAGAAAGTTCACCTTGCTGCCGCCATCGGTGGCCAAATCTTCAATCAGCACGGCGGTCTGCCCACTTTTCAGCAGCCCCTCAATTTGCTTGCCCTTACCAAAATCCTTGGGCTGTTTACGGACATAGATCATCGGCTGATCCAGCTGCGCGGCAATCAGCGCGGCATAGGGAATGCCCGCCGTTTCGCCGCCCGCCATCACCACATCACTGGCCTGGCCAACGGTTTCCCGCACCTGCGCCGCCATCAGGCTCATGATCCGCGCCCGTTCCACGGGAAAGGAGATCAGCATGCGACAGTCGATATAGACGGGGCTCAGGCGGCCACTGGTCAGGCGGATGGGTTTTTGCGGGGTGAATTGCACCACCTTAAGCTTAAACAGAATTTCGGCAACCTCGGCGGCCACCGCCGCGCTGGGCGCAATCGGGCGATACTCAGCAGCCGTGGTGGCGGTTTCGGGGGCGGGTTGGGCGGTCATGGTCTAAACTTTCTTAAGCTAAGGTAATTTCAAAATCTTCCATCACAGGGTTGGCCAACAGGTCTTGCGCCAACGCCGTCAGGGCGCTTTCCGTCAAATCATCGCTAACGGTTAGTTCAAAAATTTTGCCCAGATGCAGGCTTTCGATGCCATGCAACCCAGACTGTTGCACCTGCCGCTCAATGGTTTGCGATTGGGGATCCAGAATGCCAGCCTTTGGGCGAACAATTATGGTGGCTTTGCGCATGGCTTACTCCTTTTCCTCGGCAGATGCTTCGGTGGCACGGTCGGCTGTTTTGCCCTGCATTCGGGGCAGAACGCCCAGCCGTCTGGCCACCTCCTGATACCCTTCTTTAACACCGCCCATTTTCAAACGAAAGCGGTCTTTATCCAATTTTTCGTTGGTGTTCATATCCCACAGGCGGCACGTATCGGGGCTGATTTCATCGGCCAGCACCAGGCGCAACATATCATCCTCAATCAGGCGGCCAAATTCCAGCTTAAAGTCAATCAGCCTAAGGCCGATGCCGTAGAATAGCCCCAGCAAAAAGTCGTTGATCCGCATGCTAAGGCTGACCATCTCATCCAATTCTTCGGGAATTGCCCAGCCGAACACCATAATATGATCCTCCGTCACCAACGGATCGCCCAGCGCATCGGATTTGTAGTAAAATTCGATCAGCGGGTGGGGCAGCACCGTTCCCTCAGCAATCCCCAACCGTTTGGACAGCGTGCCCGCCACCACGTTACGCACCACCACCTCAATCGGCACAATCTCAACCCGTTTGACCAGCTGTTCCCGCATGTTCAGGCGTTTGATGAAATGGGTTGGGATGCCGATTTCGTTCAGCCGCAACATGATATGTTCGGAGATATAGTTGTTGATGACCCCCTTACCCTCAATCACATCGCGCATTTCGGCGTTAAAGGCGGTGGCATCATCCTTAAAATGCTGCACCAGCGTTTCGGGGTCGGGCCCCTCGAACAAGATTTTGGCCTTGCCTTCGTAAATTTTGGATCCTTTTTTCATTGCCTACTTTCCCGTCTGGTGAACAATTGTTTTATAGTCGTTCCAATTTAGAAAGCTATAGCCCTATTCCTGCAACAAGCCCAGAGCTTTGAAGGATAAGATTCCCTTTTTCCCCACCACCAAATGGTCATGCAGACGGATGTTCAGCAACCGTGCGCTTAAGGCCAATTCGTTGGTCAGGCGGATATCCTGCGCCGATGGTTCGGGATCGCCGCTGGGATGATTGTGCACGATAATCAGCGCGCTGGCACCCAATACCAAGGCGCGTTTCAGAATTTCGCGGGGATAGGCCGCCGCCTGATCCACCGTGCCGCGCTGATGCACCTCATCGGTAATCAGCTGGTTTTTGCTGTCCAGGAACAGCAGGTGCAGCTCCTCAACCTCCAAATAGGCAATTTTGCTATAGCAATAGTCCAACAGCTTTTGCCAATTGGTAAACACCTCCTGCCCGCGCAGCTGGCTGGCCAAGAAATGGGTGCTGGCGGCGGCAACCACCTTTAGGCTGACGGCGGCGCTGGGCGTCATGCCCGCCATTTGTTTCAGGGCGGCCAGGTCGGCGGACAGGACGGCGGCAAAGCTGCCAAACTTGGCCAACAACGCCTTGGCCAGCGGTTTGGTATCGCGGCGGGGAATGCCAGCAAACAACAACAGCTCCAACAGCTCATAATCGGCCAAGGCCGCACTGCCCGCTGTTAGAAAGCGTTGTTTCAGCCGTTCGCGGTGCCCCTCCGCCCCGCTGGCCACAGGTTGGGGCGGGCGGGCGCTGGTGGGGGGCTGGATGGTAGTGGGAGTGGCTTGGGGGGATGGGTCGGGGATGGGCGCATGGGCGCTATCGGATGGTAATGGCGATGCGGGCGGGGATAGCGCGGGAGCAGACTGGGGAGCAGGGGCGACGGCATGCCCCCCTGAATCAACGGGTTCAGGGGATGGATGGGCGGTGGATGCTGGCGGTGATAAATCCGCCAACAACCCTTTGAAGGCAACCTTGCTCATGCCCTAAGCTATAACCGATTACCACACAAACTTCACCTGAATTTTGTGGTGGGGCGAACAAATCATAAAGTAAGTTGACATAGCGGTGATGATAAGGTACAAAGTAAATGCTTTGATGCTGAGATCTTCAGAAAAATCTATTTTTTTGAAAGATTTATGAGGCAAAAAGCAGTTTGACTTATATACATCGTGCAAGCGAGTATTTTAACAACACAGTTAGAAAGTACATTTATGACTAATAAAATTTCTTTTCCAGTATCTGTTTGCCGGAAAATATCCACAACAGAAGATGAAAAACAAGGTATTACCATTTATGTTGGGCAATCACCTATAAACGCATTTCTTCACCTGCCAGACGAAGAAAATGTTAGAAAATATACAGTTGAATCTGGAAAAAGAAAAAGAAAATCTGGCGTTCACATGGCAATTTATGACACTTTGTCAACGAACCCTGAAAAGTTTTTTGTTTTAAACGGTGGAATTTGCATAGTTGCCAAGCAAGCCGTTCCTAGCAATGACCAAAAGTGTATTGAGCTGATAGATCCAAGCATTATTAATGGATCTCAAACGCGCGGAGTCATTAAAGAATTCTTGGAGGAAAACATTGACTCAGATCCAATTAACGCAAAGTTTGAAATAATTGTAACTAGGAGTCAAGAACTTATTACTGAAGCTTCTATTGCAAGAAATAACCAAATTGCTGTTAAGCAGATTTCTATTCTTGGCGCAAGAGATGTTTTTAATGAGATGGACGAAAGAATTAAGGAAGAATTTAATGGAAAGCAGCTTAGAAAATCTGAAACTGATAGAGATGAAGAAATCTTTGTTCCAACTGAGAAGCTGATTCAAGTAATTGCAGCGTTGATACCTGAGTGCCTATGGAGCATAACTGGTAGGAAAACAAACTTTAGCAAAGTTTTTGCGTACACCAGCATGGCTGGGCCATTAAAAATGTTTGAGGATATGTATAACTTTGCCAAGACTGGTAAAAATAATGGCGGAAGTGATTTATCAGAAAAACAAATTTCAGATGCAATTGAACTTTATAATTTTTATTTAGACATTGCTCCAGAGGCATTAAGGCTTTATGAAAAATGGCACTCTGGGAAACCTTTTGAAGGTCACAATTGGAAGCAACAAGAGGCCGTAGTCAGGGACAGTAAAACCAGGGAAATACTCAAGTCGCATGATGGTATTATTTTTCCAATAATTGCTTCATATTCGGCTTTCATTAAAAAATCTTCAGGAAAATGGATTATTGAAATCCCAAATATATGTGATGACAATAAAATTATTAATGCTGCGCGAATAGCATTTAACAATGCTTACAAAAAACCTAATGTTATGGGAAAATCTGAGGCAAGCTATACCCAAATATATTCGGTAACAGAAACCATTGCTCAAACTATTAAAGAATTGCGCAATTAAATTATATCGGTGGGGGTTTGTGCCCCCACCGATTCCTGCATTTTAATACACCCCGCTGGCCAGTCCAGCTTCCCCCTAAAACACCAAACCGCTTTTGCGCAGGCGGGGCAGCAGGGGAAGGACGGGGATGGCCAGCAGGGCGGTTAAGATCAAAAACCCACCCCAGCCCAGCGTGCTGGCGGCCAGTCCTGTTAGGCCGCTGACCAGGGTGCGCGACAGGCTCATCGCCGCGCTGAGGACGGCATATTGGCTGGCGGTATAGCCAGGATGGCGGCAGGCGCGGGTTAACAGGATGACCATCGCCACCGACACAATCCCCCCCAACAAATTGTCCATCGCCACCGCATAGGTCAGCAGCGTTCGATCCGCCCCCCACCACAACAGCGGCAAAAACAGCAGGTTGCTTGCCCCCTGTGCCAACGCGCCCCACCACAACACCCGCGCCAGGGTTAGGCGTTGGATCAATCCATGCGCCACAAACCCGCCCAGCACGGTGGCGCCAAAGCCGACCAGCTTGTTAATCTCCGCCAGGGTGATTTTGTCGAACCCAACATGCAGCAGCAGCGGCACGCGCATCGGCGCCAAAAACGCATCGGGCAGGCGGTACAACAGGATGACCAGCAACAGCAGCCATGCATTGGGCTGTTGCAACAAATGACGCAGGGGGTTCAGGAAACTATCGCGCAGGGTTTGCCAACCGCTGGGCGGGGCAGCGGGCTGCTCAGGTAACTGTTCAAAATCCTGCTGTGGGGGGGGGGTGCGAATCAACAGCGTTCCCACCATCCCGACGATCATGCAACCGCCAACCGCCGCCCAGGCGACCTGCCAACCCGCCAGCTGCGCCAACGCCAGGCCGCCCGCCCCCGCCAACAGCTGGCCAATGCGATAGGCCGGCACCATGACCGCCGCGCCCGCCGGCGCCTGTGCCGCGCTTAGGCTTTCCACCCGCAACGCGTCAACCACAATATCCTGGCTGGCGGAGGCAAAGGCGATCAGCAGCACGACGCCGCCGACCAACCAAATCTCTCTAGCAGGATTCAGCTGACCCAACCCAACAATCGCCGCCAACGCCAGCAGTTGGATTAACAGCAGCCAGCCGCGCCGCCGCCCCAACCTGCCCAGCCCCAACGGCGGCCTGTAATGATCCAACAGCGGCGCCCACAGCGGCTTAAGGGTATAGGGTAGGCTTAGATAGGCGAACAGCCCAATGCTGGTCAGGCTTAGCCCCTGTTCCAACAGCCAGGCGCTTAACGGGTCGGCCAACGCGCCAAAGGGCAGGCCGCTGGCCACACCCAACAGGGCGATGACCCACAATTGGCGGTTGGCATAAGGGCTTAGCCTAGCTCTAACCCCCATCATGGCCATGATTATCCCGCCTGAGCCGCTGTTTGAAAGCGATCGCTGGCCGCCACGGGCAGGCGCGCCCCGATCTGCTGAATCACCCGCGATGCGGTGGATACCGCCAGGCCTAAAGCCGTATCCAGGCTGTCGCCCGCCGCCAATCGGTACAGCAACGCGCCGGCAAAGGCATCACCCGCCCCGGTTGCATCCACCACTTTGGGCACCGCCACCGCGGGGCAGTGATGCTGATTCCCCTTATGCAGGGCGACCGCGCCCGATTCCGCCAGGGTAATGATCACCAACGGCGCCAGATCGCGGGCGGCGGCGATAAGGCTGTCAACATTGTCGCCCGCATCGGGCAACAATGCCGCAAACTCCTCCTGATTGCCGATTACCACATCAACCGAATCGGCGATAAAATCCAAAAAGGATTGACGGTTGGGGGCGATCATGAACAAAGCCGACAGGGTAAAAGCGACCTGACGCCCCGCTTGCTTGGCCACAGCGGCCGCCGCCATGCTGGCCTCATAGGGATAGGGCGATCCCCAGGAATAACCCTCAATCAGGGTAAAATGCGCGGCCTCAATCCATTCGGTGGGCAAATCTTTTTGATGCAAAAAGGCATTAGCGCCCAAGGTAAAGGTCATGGCGCGATCACCCGTGCTGGCAATCAACGACAGCACGCGCCCCGTTGGAATGGCATCATCCTGTACCAACGACAGGGCGACCCCCGCCTCCTGCAGCTCGCGGGCGTACAGCTGACCCAAATCGTCCTGGCCAACCCGCCCGCAATAGGCGGCCTTACCCCCCAAGACGGAAACAATCGATGCCGAATTGGCGGCCGAACCACCCGACATAATCGTAAGATCGGTGGCGGCCTGCATCTGGTTGTACAGCGCCAACATCTTGTCATCTTCCATAAGGCGGCTGTCGTTCACCCGCAACCCATGCTCGGCCAACATGGTATCGGGCACGGCGCCCAACACATCGACCATGGCGTTGCCAATGGTAAACAGGTGGTATCGCGTCGGGTGGGTACCCGCGGTTGATAGAGTGCGGCTATCTGCCGAGGATAAAGGGTGGCTACCCTGGAATGATATTGTCATGATAAACTCATTGTTGTTTTGCCCGCCATCATGGGAGCAGGTTGGGTGAATGGTCAAGCCTTACAAACAGGCTTAAGGTTGGAAAAAAGGGTTAGACAAATCGAAAAAATGATGAAGCATAAAGCGCCATGGCATGCAACCATGCACCAACTGCATGCCGTTATCGATCCCGCCGTGTTGGCGGCGATGCAGGGGTGGTTGACCCAGTTGCAGGATGGGGATCGCCGATCCGCCCTAACCGTGCGCAACTATGCCATTGATCTGGCCGATTTTGGCCGCTTCATGGTTAGTCATGGTGGTCAAAGCCTTACCATGAGCGCGCTGGCCGCCTTAGGGCTCAGCGATTGGCGCAGCTGGCTGGCGGCAATGGCGCAGCATCGTCCCGCGGCCGCCTCCCGCAATCGCGCGCTGGCCGCCCTGCGGCAATGGGTGGGATGGTTGGCGCGGCAACAGATCTTGCCCGCCGATGCGCCGGTGTTGCGGGTGGTGCAGCAGGTGCGGAACCTGAAACAGCCTGCCCACCTGCCCAAAGCCCTGGATATTCAGGCGATGGAGCGGTTGTTGACGCTGGCGGCCAGTGATATGGAGGGGCAACAGCCGTGGCAGGCCAAACGCCGCTGCGCCATGCTGCTGCTGCTCTACGGCGCGGGTCTGCGCATCAGTGAGGCGTTAGCGATCACCCTGGCAACCTGGCAACAGGCCAGTGGCGGCATGATCACCATCACGGGTAAGGGCAATAAGCAGCGGTTGGTGCCGCTGTTGCCGATCGTGCAGCAGGCTGTGGAGGCGTATTTGGTCAGCGATCCGCGACCCCGTGATGGCAACGACCTGGTCTTTCTGGGCGAACGGGGGGGCGGCTGGGCGCCCGCGCGGGTGCAGGCGGAATTGGCACAGCTACGCCGCGCCCTCAACCTGCCCGACTATGTGACGCCACACGCCCTGCGCCACAGCTTTGCCACCCATCTGTTGGCGGGGGGCAGCGATCTGCGCGCGATTCAGGAATTGTTGGGGCACAGCAGCCTAACGACCACCGAACGCTACACCAAGGTGGACGCCGCCAGCCTGCATCAGCTGATCCGCACCACCCACCCCCGCTGGTAGGTGGTGAGTCAAATGCCCCCACACCATTCGCCACCAAAAGTCTTGACATAGCGTGACAATATGGTAACGCTGCCTGTTCCCCAACAAACCAGAATTGATTGGTGATGATGGCTGCCAAACTAAAGATTTCCCCGCAAAACAACGACCAAGAAGATAACCAGGACATGATTGGCCTGGACGCTTCAAAAAACGCTGTCCGAAAGCTGCTGCAACTGGGTAAGGAGCGCGGCTATCTAAGCGTTAACGAGATCAATCGGGTTCTGACCGCCAGCAAGCTGTCGTCGGAACAGATTGATGAGGCGATGGCGCTGATGGCCGATATGGGCATCACGATTACCGAGGATGAAGAAGGCGAAGAAGGGGATGAGGAGGGCACCCCCTCCACCGCCGTGGTCACGGGGGAGGCTGATGGCGAGCTAAGCGTTGAGGCGCAAGAATCCGACGCCCCCGAAGCGGATGCCAGCGGCCGCCGTGATGACACGGTGCGGATGTACCTGCGCGAAATGGGGCGTGCCAACCTGTTAAGCCGTGAGGGCGAAATCATCCTGGCCAAGCGGATTGAGGCCGGCCGTGAAATGCAATTCAGCGGCCTGTGCGAAAGCCCGCTGACCATGTCGGCGATTGTGCAATGGCGCGATCTGTTGGTCGATGGCACCGTTTTGCTGCGCGACATCATCGATCTGGAAGCCACCTATGGCAAAGATATGGATGACAATGCCGCTGAGGAGCCTGCTGGCGATGTTGAGGTCGAATCGGTTGAGGAACCGGAACTGACCGAGGAAGACGGCGAATTGGATGATGAAGCGGCCATTTCCCTGGCCGCAATGGAAATGGAGCTGAAGCCCAGGGTGCTAGAAATCCTGGATCAAATTGCCGATGTGTACGCTAAGCTGCGTGCCCAGCAGACCGCCCGTATTGAGCTGTTGCAGCGGGGCAAGGAACCCAGCGACGCCGATGAAAAGGCCTATCACAGCCTGCAACATGAGCTGGTGGAGGTGTTGAAAACCATTAAGCTGAACCCCAGCCGGATTGAGCAGCTGATGGATCAGCTGTATGGCTATAACCGCGCCCTGATGAAGCTGGAGGGCAGCTTGCTGCGCCATGCCGAGGACAGCGGGGTTAAGCGGGCGGTGTTCCTTAGCCGTTATCAGCAGGCCGCGCAGGATCACAACTGGCTGTATGATGCGGGCGGCGACCCCAAATGGCAAAAATTCCTGGACAAAAACGCCAAAGAAATTGCCGAGATTCAGCAGCAGGTGGATGCGATTGCCCAGAAATGCGGCCTGCCCATTACCGAATTTAAGCGGGTGGTGCACACCGTTCAACGCGGTGAACGTGAGGCCAGCCGCGCAAAAAAAGAAATGATTGAGGCCAACCTGCGCCTGGTTATCTCGATTGCCAAAAAATACACCAACCGCGGTCTGCAATTTTTGGATTTGATTCAAGAGGGCAATATCGGCCTGATGAAGGCGGTCGATAAGTTTGAATACCGCCGCGGCTATAAATTCTCGACCTACGCGACCTGGTGGATTCGCCAGGCGATTACCCGTTCGATTGCGGATCAGGCGCGCACCATCCGCATCCCCGTCCATATGATTGAAACGATTAACAAAATCGTTCGCACCAGCCGCCAAATGATGCATGAAATGGGGCGCGAACCCACGCCGGAGGAGTTGGCGGAGCGGTTGATGATGCCGTTGGAAAAAGTTCGTAAGGTGCTGAAAATCGCTAAGGAGCCAATCAGCCTGGAAACCCCCGTCGGGGATGAGGAAGACAGCCAGCTGGGCGACTTTATTGAGGATAAGGGGGCGTTGCAGCCCCAGGATGCCAGCATCCTATCCAACCTGCGCGAGACCACCACCAAAATTCTGGCCAGCCTTACCCCGCGGGAGGAGCGGGTGTTGCGGATGCGCTTTGGCATCGGCATGAACATGGATCACACGTTGGAGGAGGTGGGGCAGCAGTTTTCCGTCACCCGCGAACGGATCCGCCAGATTGAGGCCAAAGCCCTACGCAAGCTGAAACACCCCAGCCGTAGCCGCCTGCTCCGTAGCTTTTTGGATACCTAATTTAGGAATTGGTCATGCATCTGCGCCCCAAACATTTACTCGCCATCCTGGCTATTGCAGCGGTGGTTGGCGGCTTTCTGTTCACCAAATATCAAGAAAAAAAGTCGGCAACAGATCAACCCACACAACTTACCCATATTCGCATGGCGTTACCCAACAACCCTGTCACGACCTTGGCAATTATTGCGAATGCCCAAGGTTACTTGGCCGAGGAGGGGTTGGCTATCGACGTTCTTTCGTCCACCAACGCCAAGATGTCGAACGACATGCTGCTGGCCAACCAAGCGGATATGACCTTAGGTGCGCCTGGGCCGTTTAACTTTATCAGCTTTACGCCCCACCCCCTAAGAATCCTTATGGAAACGGCGCGTCACTATGATACAGCGGTTTTTGCCCGCAAGGATCGTGGCATCGTTAAGGAAGAGGATTTGCGCGGCAAGAAAATTGGCTATTTGCCAGGGACTGTATCTTTTTTAGCCTGGACGCATTTGATGGATCGTCATAACTGGACGATGAATGATTTTGAGATGGTGCCGCTGCAACCCCCCGCGATGCCAACCGCGTTGGTGGGGGGCAGCGTCGATGCCTTTGTGATGTGGCAACCCTGGGGCAATAATGCTATCAACCAATTGCCTGAGGGCGTGGTGCGCCTTGCCGACGACCAGGGCTATTATTTTAGCGGCATGCTCTATGGCCGCGACGACTACATTCAGCAAAACCCAGAAGCCGTTAAAGGCCTGATTCGCGCCCTGATCAAGGCCGAAGACTTTGCCAACAAAAATCCAGAACAAACCATCCGCATGGTTGCGGAGTTTGTCAAAACTGATCCCGAACAAATGCTGTCTTACTGGGATGCTTACAAATTCAAGATTCAATTGAACCCAGACTTACTGAATCAGTTTTTGGAAAATGATCGCATGATTAAAAAATACATGCCAGAGTATGCGGACAAACCAACCCCCGATTTCAAAAGCTTTATCAACCCTGAGCCGTTGCGCAGTGTTGCCCCCGAACGCCTAACAGATTAGTCAATATCTTGATCGGCCGCTTGCTTGAACGCACCGCTTCTTACGCTTGGCCTGTGCTGCTATGGCTGATCGTTGCCGATTGGGGAAAGCTTAGCACCCCCCTGCTGCTGCCCCCGTTGCAAGATGTTGCGCAGCGTTTGTGGGAATTGGCCGGCAGTACTCAGTTTGCTCAAGATTGCGCGGCCACCCTGTTTCGTTGGGGCGTCGGTTTTGGCCTGGGAGCCTTCTGCGGTGGCGTGGTTGGACTGATCCTGGGAATGCAGCAGCGTTGGTACCGTTTCCTGGAGTTCGCGTTGGAATTCCTGCGTGCCATGCCAGTGACCGCCATTTTCCCTCTATTCCTTATCCTGTTTGGAATTGGGGATCGCAGCAAAATTGCCATGGCCTTTTTGCCAACTTTCTTGCTGGTGCTGATCAACGGAGCCTATGGCGTGCTGCATGCCAGCCGTGCTCGGCTAACGATGGCGGCAGTGTTTGGCGCCATCAAACTGCAGACCTTTTGCGCCATTACCTTTTTCGAAGCCCTGCCCCAACTTTTTATCGGACTACGCCTGGCCGTTTCCCTATCCCTGGTGGTCACTGTCGTTTCGGAAATGTTTATCGGCAGCGACTTTGGGTTAGGCCAACGCATTTACGATGCCTATCTCACCAACAATGTTAACACCTTATACGCGGTGCTGATCGTGCTGGGCGGCATTGGATACAGCCTAAACAAAATGGTTTTGTGGGCTGAGCATCGCATTGTGCATTGGGTGGGGCGGCGATGATTCGTTTTCAACATCTCTCCCATGCCTTTGATGGCGTCCCCGTCATCCAGAACTTTTCGCTGGGAATCGAAAAATCCGAGGTGCTCGCCTTTATTGGATCCAATGGCTGCGGCAAATCCACCCTGATGCAAATGTTGGTCGGTCGTGTTATCCCACAAGAAGGGAAAATTTCCTGTGATGTTCCCCTGACCCACAAAATTGGGATGGTGTTTCAGGACTACCGCCAACATTTGTTACCCTATCGCAGCGCGCGTCAGAATATTCTGTTCCCACTGGAACTGACCCACATCCCAAAGGCTGTGCAGGATGCCAAGCTGGCGGATCTTTTGGAGTTGATCGAGGCACCCTTTGATTTGGGAGCTTATCCCTACACCCTATCAGGTGGCCAGGCACAGCTGGTCAGCCTGCTCCGCGCTCTAATCATTGATCCAAAATTGTTGATTTTGGATGAACCATTCTCCGCCTTGGACTACCAGACTACTATCCGCCTGCAAACCACCATGTTGAAGGTGGTTGAACATTTGAAATTAACAACTTTATTAATCAGTCATAACATTGAAGAAGCAATCATGATGGCTGATCGCTTAGTAATCTTAACGCCACGTCCCATGCGCATCCACACAATACTTCCCATTAATTTACCACGCCCACGCAATCTCAATATGATTGGCACAGCCCCCTTTGCCCAGCTTCAGAAGCAAGCCATTCAGGCCTTCCAAACCGCCGTCGCCTGATGAATGGCCGCTTGGTGGCGGGCGGGTTAGCGGTTGTCGTTCTGCTCAGCGCGGGCAATCAGCACCTTATCGACGCGGCGGCCATCCATATCGACCACCTCAATCCGATAGCCCCCGATGGTTACGTGGTCGGCGGGGGCGGGAATCTTTTTCAGCTGGCGCATCACCAGGCCGCCGACGGTGGTAACCCCCCCATCCTCAACCTCTGGCATCGCCATGGTGGGCAACAGCACGCTAAGATCCGCTAAGGGCAAAATGCCATCAATCAGCCAGGATCCATCATCCCGCTGCACCGCCGACGGGCTGTTATCGGTATCCAGCGACGGCAGATCGCCAACCAAGGCCTCGACCAGATCGGTCGCCGTCACCAACCCCTGGATATCGCCATATTCATCGACGACCAGCGCCATCGCCGCCTGATGCTGCTTAATCAGTTCCAGCGCCCGAATCGCGGGGGCGGTTTCTGGCACATATAGGGCGGGATCGGCCACCGCACCCAGGTCAAAGGGCTGCCCCGTTAGCTGCCGCGCCAACAGCTTTTTCACCTCAACCACCCCCACCACTTGTTCGGTGCTGGTATGCATCAACGGTAGGCGAGAAAGCAGGCTGCTGGCAATAATCTGTTTCTGCTCGGCGGCATCGCTGGCCAGATCCAGCCAGACAATCTGGGTACGCGGGGTCATCACCGAATTGACCTTGCGATCGCCAAAACGCAACACCATGTCGACCATTTCTTTTTCTTTGGCATGGAACAGGCCGGCCTCAAAACCCTGTTGCATCAAAATGTTGATTTCCTCATCACTGACGGCGGGATGTTGCGAATCGCGGGATGGCAACAGCTTTAGCAGCCGATTGCTGACCCATACCAACACCACGCTAAAAGGGTGCAGCAGGCGGGTCAGAAAAGCCATAAAGGGCGAAAGGGCGGCGGCAAAATGTTCGGCATTGGCCAACGCCAGGTTTTTGGGAACCAACTCCCCCAACACCAGGCTGAAAAAGGTAATCGCCACCACCACCAGGCCAAAAGCTATGGCATCTGCGTAGGGGGATAGCACCGACCATTGCTGTACCACCGGCACCAAATGACGCCCCAGCTCCGTTGCCCCAAAAGCGCCGGTAATGGTGGCGATTAGGGTGATGACAATCTGCACGGTGGAGAAAAAGCGTGATGGCTGATCCAACAGGGCTAACGCCGCTTTGGCACCATGATTGCCCTGGCCAGCCGCCTGTTGCAATCGGGTGCGGCGCGACGACACCACCGCCATTTCCGCCAACACAAACAGGCCGTTGACCAGAATCAACAACAGCAGAACAACAATATCCAGATACATCAGACGATCATTCCCATCAGATTCACAGCATACTCCCCAATATGCCACAAAATCTTGCCAACCACCCCCGCATACAGCGCGACGACCGCCAGGCCACAAATAACCCCAAACAGCAACACCACCCCATCATGCTCAATCAGCCCCAGGGCGATGATGACAATCATAAAAGCCGGCAACATGTTGCCCAACGGGATTGGCAAAATTAAGATGATGGCCAGCAAGGCGACCACAATACCCGCCGCCCTTTCACCACCGCGATGGCATGCCCAGGTTAGGCGCGGATGCAACAATTTTTCTAGCTTTTGCATCATCGGCACCAGCTTCGTAATGACTTTTTTCAGCCCCGATCGTCCCATCCGCCGATTGGCAATCCAACCAGGAAAGCGTGGCCGCGCCATCCCCAACAGCATTTGCACCGATATCCACAACAAAGGCAGCCCCAAAATAGTAGAAATCAACGGGATACCGCCAGGAATCAAATTGGGCAGGGCAATAAACAAAAGCAAAAAGCCAAAGCCGCGATCCTCAAGCTTTAAGGCGATTTGCCGCATGGTAATGTGAGGATCGGACGACCCCGTGGTCACATCCTGCAAAACTTCAGAAATGCGTTTGCGATCTTGGGTGCTGTAGCGGGCGGGTGTGGACATCGATTTTAACCAAACAAAAAAAGGCGACGGCACATTTGCCCAATCGCTTCCCCCCCCAACCTAAAGACCTATGGCGCCTTAGGCAAGCCGCCCCAATCTCTACGACACCGTTGTCAAGATCCCACCCGCACCGTTATGCAATTTGCTGGATTTTGGGAAAAACTTTTGCTAGAATACAACTGCTGCTTGCAGCTATGGAAATAAATGATCTGTGTAATAGGCGTTTCGGACCCGGGGGCGGAACCCGGCACCTCCACCATATACCATTCGGCTTTGGCGGGATGGGGTTACGGGGGTGACTTAGGCTTTGACGGGGCGTAGTAAAGACTGGTTTTTTCCCGGCATGATACCGCCGTATCGGGTCAATCTTATAGGTGCCAATGATAATCAGCCGGCAGCAATGCCGGTGGCGCTCGCTGCCTAGTCTTCGGCCGAACCCCCCTAAAGGGTAGTAGGCCATAAGATTGGATAGCGCGGTTTGGGGGGCACCGGGCAACAGAAGCCCCCCGCCTTTGCTTTTTGCTGATAACAAGAAAAGAACGACTGCCATGTCTCGGCACGGGATGAGAAATGTCGGAGATATCTTTACAAAGCCAAATTGAGGCTATTGCGAACGCTTTTAATTTTCTTTTGAAAAAAATTACAAATGAAATTTATACAACCTAAACAAAAAATGCTTTTTTCTTTTTTTATTCAGAAAATTTTGCACTTATGCAAGGTATAATTTCGTCCACATGCCCTTCATCAAATTGATATATCCAGCCATCAATTTCCATGACTTTTTCATAAAACTCTTTATCTTCTAATGCTGCATTCACAAAGTTTGCTGCGTTTCCTTTTTTATTTGCATTCCACACAAAACGCATTACAAAAAATCCTCCAATGAAGCTCCACCAATGCGCCGTAAATGTATAGTAAATTGACACCAAAAAGCACAGTACAGCCACCCAATTCCAAAAATGAAATGCCTTAACTGCTGTTGTTTTGGTTGGCACTATGTTGCTATTGCCAGCAAGTTGTGTTGCTAAATCATTTTGAATTCCAAGATTAATTAAATTTTTGCTTGTTAGATCAACAAATTTTTCGTATGAAATTTTCACACCCTGTTTGTTAGTTAGCAGTTTCAAAGCCACTCTTCTTCTCCGTTTGCTTGGAGTTTATTGTCAAAAACACAAACATGCTACCATTTTCTGGCCACTAAGGGTATTCCCTACACGCAAACGCACAGCAAACCCTACAACACAGCCGCAGTCGCTTCCGTTAATAAGACGAACTAACTGCGCACATGAGAATGTTCAATCCCTCAACCTATCACTCGTCAAGCATGCGCCTACGATGAGCTACGCTAACGCAACCGAAGAGCGGACGCGCAGCGGGCGGGAATGATGTTGCCCTAGCAATTTTTTGACTTTCCCTTAGGCCAGCGATCCTGGCATGATGGCGCGGTTGCCATGCAACGCTGCTCTTACCACCTCCACCCCCTAACCGCTGCGCACCCCCCCATGCCCCCTACTGTTGCCGTTTTGCTGAACCGTTGCCCGTTGGCCTGGCCATGGCGGGCGTTGATGGTGTTGGTGGCGGGCGGGCTGGCCAGCATGGTGTTTCAACCGACCAGCTGGTGGTGGCTGCTGTGGCCATGCTGCACCCTGCTGCTGGCGCAACTGCTGCATGAAACGCGGCTGTGGCGCGGCTTTTTGTTTGGCTGGCTGTTTGGCTTTGGCCTGTTGGTGCCCAGCCTGTATTGGATTTCCAACGCCTTTTTGGTGGATGCGGAGCGGTTTGCCTGGGCAATTCCGGTGGTGGCAACCGCCCTGCCCGCTGGGTTGGCGCTGTTTACCGGCTTTGCGGGGCTGGCGGTGGTGATATTGCCCGTCGGCAAGCCCGTGGCGCGCTGGCTGATGCTGGCGGTTGCCTGGGTGGTGGGGGAATGGTTGCGCGGATGGGTGTTGACGGGTTTCCCCTGGAACCTGTTGGGCTATGCGTGGAGTGAGCGTTTGGTGCCGTTGCAGCTGGTATCGCTGACGGGGATTTTCGGCCTTACCCTTATCAGCCTGCTGGTGGCCAGCGCCCCCGCCCTGCTGCTGGACTCTACCCTGCCCGTCCGCCTGCGTCGGCGGGTGGCGGCCGCCGTTGCGCTGCTGCTGCTGCTCTGGTTGGGCTATGGGGTGGTGCGGTTGCATCAGCATCCCATCGCCCTGGATCCCAATTTTCGGGTGCGGATTGTGCAGCCTGCCATTGCCCAGGCCGAAAAATGGACAGCTGAGGGGATGCGCACCGCCATGCAACGGCTAATCACGCTTAGTAATCAGGGAAGTGAGGGCAATCAGGATGCGGCGGGCGATATCAACCTGCTGCTGTGGCCAGAAACAGTGGTGCAGCAGGATTTGTCAACCGCCCTGGGGCTGCGCGATTACCTGGTGCGGGCGGTCAGCCCCGCCCTGGCCAGCGATGGTCACCTGATGACCGGCATGGTGCGCATGAACAGCTTTTTGGCGCAGGCCAATGATTCAGAATTGGATCCCGCCAGCCTGCAACTGCACAACAGCATGGCGGCTATTGATCGCCATGGGGTGCTGGTCGACAGTTATGATAAGGTCAAGCTGGTGCCGCTGGGCGAATATGTCCCCTATCGCCATTATCTGAAGCATTTGGATTTATCGCGCCTGACCCCTGGTCCCTATGACTTTTTGCCGGGGCAGAATGACCACCTAATCCGCCTGAGCGATGGCAGCAAGTGGGTGCCGCTGATTTGCTATGAGGTGATTTTTCCCAACCTGCGGTTGCGACCCTATTTTGGCGGCGACCAACCGCCGCGGGCGATGACCGCCATCACCAACGATGCCTGGTTCGGCAACAGCAAGGGGCCCTATCAACATTTGGCGATGGCACGGGTGCGGGCGGTGGAATACGGCCTACCGCTGCTGCGTGCCGCCAACACGGGTATTTCGGCCATCAGCGATCCGATGGGGCGCACGCTGGCGCGCCTACCGCTGGGGCAGTTGGGTCATTTGGATGGCGACCTACCGCTGACGGTTCCCAGTTTCTACGCGCAACAGGGGGAACGCCCCATCGGTGCCATCCTGCTGCTGCTTCTGCTGCTAATAGCGCGAATTTGCCGCCCTAAGACTGCCACTTAAACCGCCTGGTTCCCGCCCCGCGATGTCATTAATACGATTGTATTGACACCCTATCTTTAAAAAGCTATTAATAAAAAGTTAATAATAAAAATATGGCATACCGCCCATTAAAAGGCGATATATGCTTTAGGATGGTGTATTTTTGGCAAAAGAATTTATCATTGATGCAAATGTTCAGCAGGCCGATCCAATCGATTTGCATGTTGGCGGGCGATTGAAAATGCGCCGTATTGTCATGGGGTTAAGCCAGGAAAAGCTGGCCGAACGCCTGGGCATTACCTTTCAACAAATCCAGAAATATGAACGCGGCCAAAATCGGATTAGCGCTGGGCGCCTGTTTCGCCTAAGCCAGTTGTTGCAGGTGGAGGTTGCCTATTTCTTTAACGATCACGATTGGGCTGAGCAATCCCTGCCCGCCAACACCCACCAGCTGACCGCCGCCGTGGCGGAGGATCGCGCGCCGTTGGACAATCCCGATTGGCGCAGTCAGGAAAGCATGGATTTGCTGCGTCATTACTACAACATTGGTGACCGCGACCTGCGCAAACGGGTGATGGAGATCGTCAAATCCATGGCGCAACACAGCAGTACCGATGGTGGCACTGGGGGCAGCGGCAGTAGCGGCAGCGCCGAGTCCTCCGCCGCTTAGCCGCCGCTTAGGCTTTTGGCTGTTACCGCCTTTTATCCTATCACCTAGCTTTCTCGCCTTCCTCCCCCCGCTTCCACCCAAAAAACGTGACCATCTGGCGCAACGGGGGGTTTGATGGCACGATAGGGGCATCATGATTGTGCAACCCCCCATCCCCAACCCCCTGCAACGCTGGTGGCGTGATTTTCAAGAATTTTTGCAGGGGTTGTTACCGCTGCTGACCCTGCTGCTGGTGCTGGGGCTATCGCTGGTACATCCCTGGCTTAGCCAGCTGGGGATGGTGGTGGTGTTTTACTGGGCAGTGTATCGCCCCGATGTGTTGCGGCTGTCGATGATTATCGCCAGTGGCCTGTTGGCCGATATGGTGCGGGGCACACCGTTGGGCTGGCAAACCCTGTTGATGCTAATCGCCTATCTGGTGGCGGTGCGGCAACGGCATTTGTTGACCAGCAAAAGTTTTTGGCAATTTTGGATTGGCTTTGCGGCCATCAGCGCGCTGACCGCGGCAACCAATTGGCTGTTTGCCTGTCTGTGGCTTGAGCAATGGTTGTCGACCAGTGGGGCATTTTATAGTTGGGCAACCGCCTTTTGTTTGCTACCATTGGGGTCATACCTGTTAACCTGGGTACACCGCTGTTTACCGCACGCCTAACCCAATTGTGGTCATCCACCGACATGTTTTACCTGCCTTTTTCGGGCCATTATGTCTATTAACTGGAAACAGCAGCGACTGGATGTTTTTAACCGCCGCGTTTTTGTGTTGGTGGGGGGGCAGCTGGTGTTGTTTTCGGTGCTGGCCGGGCGCCTGTTTCAGCTGCAGGTAACCCAGGGGGCACGCTATCAAACCCTGGCTGAGGATAACCGTATCCACCTAAGGGTGAATCCGCCCGTGCGTGGCCGCCTGTTGGATCGCAACGGCCAGGAGTTGGCGCACAACGCCCAAAACTTCCGCCTGCTGCTGCTGCCCGAAGAAATTGACGATCTGGATGAGCTGGTGGAGCAGATTGGCCGCCTGATCCCGCTGGATCCCGTGCAGACGGAGCGCGCCAAAAAACTGGCTAAGCGGCGCGATGCCCCGCCAATAGCCATGCGCCAACAGCTGAGTTGGGAGGAGGTGAGCCAGATAGAGTTGCACGCCTATGCGATGAGCGGGGCAGAGATTGAGGAGGGGCAAAACCGTTCCTATCCGTTGGCGCAGGCGGCGGCGCATGTGACCGGCTATATCGGCCCGCTGAGTGAGGCGGAGGCCAAGGCCAACAAAGAGGCCGCCAAGCAGGATCCGCAACGGCAAACCCATCCCCAGAATGATCCCGCCCTGCTGCTGCCCGACTTTACCATTGGTAAGGCGGGGGTGGAAAAGCAGAATGAGTTGTGGTTGCGCGGGCGTTCCGGCTTTCGCCATGTTGAGGTGGATGCCCATGGCCGCGCCGTCCGCGAAATCGCCAACTATCCCCCCACCAATGGCCAGGATCTGTCGCTGCACCTGGATGGGCAGCTGCAAAGCTTTATTTACGAACGGCTGGGCGGCGAAAGCGGCAGCGTGGTGGTGATGGATGCCAACACCGGCGCGGTTTATGCCCTGGTCACCGCGCCCGCCTATAACCCCAACAGCTTTACGGGCGGCATTCCGATTAATCTGTGGCGCAGCCTGAACAACGATCCGCTAAACCCCCTGATTAACAAGGCGATTGCGGGTGAGTATGCCCCCGGATCCACCATGAAAATGCTGACCGCCCTGGCCGCGCTGGAACATCGGGTGATTGCCCCCAGCGATCATATTTTTTGCAGTGGGCAATACAGACTGGGCAACGCCGCCTTTCACTGTTGGAAAAAGGGGGGGCATGGCAGCGTCGATTTGCATCGCGCCCTGGTGCAATCCTGTGATGTGTATTTTTATGAGGTGTCGCGGCGGATGGGTATCGATCGCTTAGCCTCCGTCGCCAGCCAATTTGGCCTGGGGCAGCTGACCAACATTGACTTGCCGGGTGAGCGTAAGGCGGTGATGCCCACCCGCGCCTGGAAAAGAAAACAGTTTAAGGCGGGGTGGAGTGCGGGGGAATCGATTATCGCCGGCATTGGCCAGGGAATGGTGCTGACCACCCCATTGCAATTGGCGGTGATGATGGCGGGGGTAATCAATGGCGGCAAAAAAATTACCCCGAAAATGGTGCAACGGGATGATGCCAACGCCCAGACGCCCAGGATGATTGATGCCAAGCCCGACCATTTGGCGCTGGTCAAACAGGCGTTGGATGACGTGACCAATGACCCCAGCGGCACCGCCTATCGCGCCCGCATCACGGCGGGGGATGATGGCAATCTGTGGGCGATGGGCGGCAAAACCGGCACGTCACAGGTGCGGCGCATCACCGCGCGCGAACGCGAACAGGGGGTTAAGAAAAATGAGGATTTGCCGTGGAAAAAGCGGGATCACGCCCTGTTCGTTGGCTATGCCCCGCTGGAAAATCCCCGCCTGGTCATCAGCGTGGTGATCGAACATGGCGGCAGTGGCGGCCACACCGCCGCCCCGATCGCCCGCGACATCATGGTGGCGGCACAACAACTGCTAGATAGTGTAGTCATGAGATAGAAAGCATGTTATAAGTTTCCTGTTTTGTTGTTTTTAAGCAGGAGTTTTTGTTATGGATAAGACCCCGATTCACCATCGCCATGATTTATCGGACAAGGTTT
>JBILMH010000035.1:0-18937 GCA_044375625.1 Alphaproteobacteria bacterium | reverse complement strand
CCGATACCACCCTGGCACCCCCCACCGAAGCCACCGCTACATCCCCACAGCATGAGGAAGGCTCAAGCAATTTCTTGCACCAAGAGGTTGCATATGATGATTCTGTAACAGTCACACCAAGTCTGCCCGCATCCCCATCTTTTACAGCTTTGCTTCTGTCGGAACCAACAAATGCGAAGCCAGAAATAGCAACAGATGCAGATAACCCAACACCCGACCCTTTTTCTTGGTCATACAATGACGAGGAGGGCAATCTGACCACAGACCTCCGAACGCAAGATAGTCATTTTTCTGACCGGCCTAATCCTACTTTTTCCAGTGAGACCGCTTCGGGAAAATTTTCTTTGTGGAAGATGGTCATACAGGGCATTAAAACAACCCTCTTTTTGTTAATATGGATACTGCTAACCGCCGCGATGGTTTACGCACTATCCACAGGATATCTTCAACAAAAGCTGCTGTAGTTTACTGGTCATACTTATCGTTGCCAGACCGCAATTGTGCAGCCCAGCGGTCAAACCTAGCGGGCAAACTTATGAGTCAACCATGCGGGTCAGGCAGACCCAATGCCCATCCGGATGATCAATCATATGTCGATAGGCTTGATACGCCAGCGGCAGAGAATCAAACAGGCCGAAAACCGTGCTGCCACTACCGCTCATCGACGCATAACAACACCCCTCAGCGGTTTGCATGGCCTGATACAGCTTGGCAATTTCCGGACATAATGCGACGGCGGATGGATACAAATCGTTGCCAAGACTTTTAATGCCATCCAGATTAATGGGCTCTACCTTTGACCCAGGACAGCCAACATCTGTATGAAGGTTGTTTGCCATGGCATGACGCGCAAAAACGGCCTCTGTGCTCAAAGATTGCTTTGGCATGACGAGCAGAACATGTTGCGCCTTTCGGACATCCTGTGCATAAGTCACCGGCATGACCGCTTCACCAATTCCCTGCACAAAGCAGCTGCGACCATACAGACAGATGGGAACATCCGCGCCCAATTTTTGATGCCACGGATAATCAAACAATGCATCGCTATGTTGGTTGTACTTTTTGGCCACGGCCTTAATAACTGTTGCCGCATCGGCGCTACCGCCACCAAGACCAGCACCGGATGGGATGCGCTTGGTCAGACTTAGCGTATATTCCGGCAAGTTTTTGACAATATCTTTGTTTATAACGGCTAACGCACGCCATGCGATGTTTTTATCGTTGTTAGGAACAACCTTAACATTAATGCCATACAACTGTATTCTGTTTGTCTGGGGACACCCCTTATTAGCTAACCCTATCTCAACGTCATCGGCTAGCCGCAAAAAAACCACCAAACTTTCCAACAGGTGATAGCCATCCGAACGCCTGCCCACAACCTTTAAGCTAAGGTTCAATTTGGCATTAGCTAACTTAACATGTTGACTCATAGTGTTTTTATATCCTCATAACCACCAGCCTCTCCATGCGGGAAATCGCTGGCGGGCTTAGCAGACCATTCATAAAACCATCCATCAAATTGACTCTTATCGGTCTAGGATCTCACGCTGTCGCCTAATGGGCTTGATACATTGCGCGGGAGCTTTAACCAGGTCACCGCGGACAAAAAACAGGAGCATTATAGCTCTAGTTTTTTGCCCCACGATCCTCGGTCAACCCATCCGCCAGCTTCTGTTCAATTTTGGCCTTAAGACCATCTTCTGGCTTAAACAACAGGGCGCGTTGCCACTGATAGCGCGCCTCATAACGGCGGCCAACCTGCCACAAGGCATCGGCATAGTGATCGGTGATAACGGGATCGTTGGCCACCATGCTGAGGGCGCGTTCCAACAATTTGACCGCCTCAGGATACTGGCGTTGCTGGTAATAGACCCAGGCAAGGCTATCCATGATATAGGGATCGTTCGGACGCTGCGCCAACGCCAGACGAATCATCTCGGCGGCTTCGGCTTTATCCAGCCCCTGGTCGATCCAGCTATAGCCAAGATAGTTCAGCACGCTGGGCTGATTGGGGTTTAGTTCCAGGGCTTTTTTGAGATAGCGTTCGGCGCTTGGCCAATCCTTAGCCTGTTCGGCGGCAATGCCGGCAACATAATACAGTGGCCAATCATTTTCTTGGGACTGATCCGATGATTTGACCGCAATGGCCTTGGCATAGGCCGCCTGCGCGCTGGCAAATTGTGATGCGTTGCGATGAATATCCCCCAACAGCATCCAAACATCACGACGGTTTGGCCGTTCACTGGCCAGATGCTCAAGCCTATCCACCGCCGAATCGACCTTGCCCAACAGCTCCAAACACCGCGCCTCATCCAGGCGTGCTGTCCAACCCCAAGGGCTGCTGTCAGGAATTTTGTGCCAGATAGACAGCGATTCGGGGCAACGATCATAACCCGCCAGGGTGCGTGCCAGCTGCAACTTAGCTAACTCAAGATTCGGGCTTATCGCCAATGCCAACTGCAGATATTGCACGCGGGCATCACGAAATTGTTCATCCTGCAACAGCAAGGCCATGGTCAGAAAAATATCGGCAATCCCATCCTGCGGACGCTGCAACCATTGCTTAGCTAACCCCTTAGCTAACTTATTTTGTTCCGCCTGCCGACGCATTTGCAACAGCCAATCATTCTCAGGCTGTTGCGCCAACAGCCGATCATAGACCGCCAACGCCTCAGCCTGACGATTTTGCAACAGCTGGACAGAGGTTAGGCTTTCAACCAACCGCAAGGGCGGCTGGGGATCCTGCCCCAACGCGTTGGTAAGCGCCTGTTCCGCCGCTGGCAATTCCCCCAACCACCAAGCGATTAGGCCAATTTGGTTATCGACCAACCATCGCAACGGGTGGGTTAGTGGCATTTGCAGCATAGCCGCCCGTGCCCCCGCCGGATTATCCTGCGCCAACCTTATCCAGGCTCGCAGCGCGGGGCGCAACAATATGTTAAGCTCATTATCGGGCAGCCGATCAATCGCTGCCTCCGCCTGCGCCCAATCCCTTTGATTGATGGCATCAACCAGAACAGCCAGCTGGCCATTTGGCGCGGTAATGCCCATCGATAGCAGCTGTTGATGGTAATCAACCGCCTCAGACAAGGCACCCTGCGCCATCGCCAGATTCAAATTTTCCTGCAACATCATGCGATTGGTGGGATCCAGCTGCAAACCATAGCGCAGATAGGGCCAGGCCAGGTCATAGCGCCCCTCCATCAACCCCTGCCGCCCAGCCAGATAACTGCCCGACAGGGTTTGCGGGGCGGGCATCTTGGGTGAGGGAAAGCGCGGCGGCGTTGCCACGGTGGTCATAATCGTTGCGGGCTGATCGGATTCGGGATAAACCGCCTCAGTATTCATTGCCCCCGATCCAGCGCAAGCCGTCAGCATCAGCATGGCCAGGCTTGACAATGCCCAGGCACATGGTTTGATCGTTGTGGCCACGGGGTGGCGTTGATGAAAAGGTAGGATAGGCGACATGGTAACCCACCATAACCAAGATTCATCCGATACAAAAGCCATTTTGCTAAGCTTGCGGGCGGCAATCGCCTGGCAAATGCAAATGGGGATGGAAAGCTGCGAAGGATTGATGCCCTTAGAGGCCATGGAACAACTTGTGCCGCAGCCAGCGCAGGTGCAGGTACAGACACAAACACAGACACAGACACAAACACCGCCCGCACCATCACGCCAGCCAGCGAGCAGCCCACAAGCTATCGACAATTTGGCGAAGATAAATCCACCTCCGTCGGCTGCTGCCAGCCTTAGCGCTCACCAGCCCCTTTCCAACGACCAACCCCTTGCCCCCAACTTTTCTGCAACAATGCCTTCAACTTCTGCTACCGCTTCTAGTGCTAATAGCCATTCACCACCACCGTACCCAACGGACTGTGACCTGGCGGGGTTGCGGGCGGCCATTAAGGGCTATGACGATTGCCTGCTCAAAAGCTTTGCCACCAACATGGTGTTTGCGGATGGCAATCCCGACGCGCCGCTGATGCTGATTGGGGAGGCTCCAGGCGCGGAGGAGGATCGGTTGGGCAAGCCCTTCGTCGGCCAAAGCGGCCAACTGCTGGACAAAATGTTGGCCAGCATCGCGGTTGATCGCGACAACGCCTATATTAGCAACGTGATCTTTTGGCGCCCCCCCGGCAACCGCCCGCCCACCGATCGCGAAATTGCCCAATGCCTGCCCTTTGTCGAAAAGCATATCGCCCTGGTTGCGCCAAAGCTGCTAGTGCTGGTCGGGGGTATCGCGGTTAAGGCGATTCTGCAACGTAAGGAGGGGATAACGCGCCTGCGCGGTCAATGGCATGACTACCGCAACCCCGCCTTTGCCGATAATCAGCCCAGCATTAAGGTGCTAGCCACCTATCACCCCGCCTTTTTGATGCGCAGCCCCGCCAACAAACGCGAAGCCTGGCTGGATATGCTGAAAATCAAAGCGGCTCTGGCCGATCTTAACGGCTAAGGGAAGGCTAAGGGGCAGTCCCCCCCCCAAGCTTTCTTCAATTAAGGGCCATGCGCCATGTCGCGATGAACCAGGGTGGCGGTGATGCCAACCTCCGCCAACAGCTGATGCAGGCGGCTGACGGTACGAACCGAGCGGTGAAAGCCGCCGGTGCAGCCAAAAGCAATGGTTAGGTAAAAGCGATTGTCGCGTTCGTACAAGGGGATGGTGCTTTGCATCAGGGTCATAACCTGTTGCACAAAGGGCGCAAAGGCGGGATCGGCGTCAATATAGGCCGCCACTTGCGGTTGCCGCCCATCGACCAGCCGCATGTCGGGATCGTAAAAGGGGTTGCGCAAAAAGCGCATGTCGAACACCCAATCGGCTTCGGGTGGCAATCCCCGCTTATAGGCAAAAGACATCAAGGTCAGTTGCAATTTGGAGCTGTGCGGGGCGGGCAAGCGGCTTTGCAACAGGCGTTTCAACCCGTCGGTCTTCATTTCGGTGGTATCAATGACCAAATCGGCCTCATCGCGAATCGGCGCCAACAATTGCCGCTCCGCGGTCATCGCCTCTATCAGGGTCATGGGGCGCTGATCAGTTGTGGCAACCCCGTGGGACGGGTCAAAGGAGGCCAAGGGATGCGGGCGGCGGCTTTCCTTAAAGCGACGCATCAACATCGCCTCACTGGCCTCCAGAAAGATTAGGCGGGCGGCCGATCGGTCACGCAACAGATGCAACACCTGCTGCACCGCCGCGCTGGAGAAGGCACGGCTGCGCGCATCCAACCCTATCGCCAATGGCCGTGGTGGCTCACTCTCCGCCAGTAAGGGCGGCAGCAGGGTTAGGGGCAGGTTGTCAATCGCCTCATAGCCCTGATCCTCTAAACAGCGCAGCGCCGCGGTTCGACCCGCCCCCGCCAGGCCGGTCACAATTACCAATTTCAGGGCGGCTGGTTGCGGGTTCATCGACAAATCGGGCAGGCTGGGTTGGTCGGCCAGATTCGGCTGGCCATTTTGTGCCAGGTTAATCGCAGGATTCGGCGTATCCGCTGGCTTAGTCACCCCTGACCTCATTCAGACTGGTGGCGGCCGCAATAGCGGGGCGAACGCTTAGGCTTTTCTCAAACAAAAGGCTGGCGGCTAGGTTCAAGTCAAAAATCATGAATTGACCATAGCCGATTCTGGTCTTTTTACCAAGTCGATTAGCTGGCCTACATGCGCGGGGTCGGTATCGGGCAACACCCCATGCCCCAGGTTCATGATATGCGGGCGACCAATCATCAAATGTTGCAGCTGATAAATCGCTTTGGCCATCTCCTCCCCCCCCCGCTGCAACACTTCGGGCGCCAAATTGCCCTGCAACGGCAGGTCGGGGGGCAGCAATGGCAGCAGCCGCGCCAAATCAACCTCATGATCCAACCCTAAGGCACTGACCGGCACGGCAGCGGCATAATCGGCATAGGCATCGCCACTGCCCTTAGGAAAGCCAATGATGGGGATGGTGGGATAGCGCGCCCGCACCCCCGCAATCACCCGTTGGTGTGGCTCTATCACCAGGCGCTGATAGTCGGCAGACGTATCCGCGGCCAACCCCGCCCAGCTGTCGAACAGCTGCACCGCCTCAACCCCCGCCGCGATTTGCAAATACAGGTAATCGATGGTGGCGGTGATCAGCAGATCCATCAAACCGCTGCTGACCGTTATGGGCAAATTCTGTTGCCGTTGCAGGTAATAGGCAATCGTCCAGGGCGCCCCCGCAAAACCCAGCAGGGTTACCTGCTCTGGCAAATCCTGCTTTACCATCCGCACCACCTCAGCCACCGGTTGCCAGCGTTGCATCGCCGCCGCCTGGTCATAGTGCAACCCCTCCAGCTCCGCCGCGGTGCTGGCCACCCCAGTTTGCCCCAAGCCATGCTGATCGCCAAAGCCAACTTTCAGCCCCAGCCCATAGGGTACCAGCAGGATATCGGCAAAGATAATTGCCGCGTCCAGGGCGAACCGCCGTATCGGTTGCAGGGTGATTTCCGCTGCCTTGGTCGGATTCAAAAACAAGGCCATCAGGTCGGGACTTTGTTGCCTAAGGGCGCGGTATTCGGGCAAAAACCGTCCAGCCTGCCGCATCAGCCAGATGGGCGGGGGCGTCAGGATATGGCCATTCAAAACCGCCAACAAAGCTTTCATCAATTTTTCATCTTAGTAGGGTAAAGCTTAAACACCATAGGCAATTCTCACCAGCTTGGCTACCACCCGCAACCCTTTTTTACCCCTGTAGAGAAGGCCACTTGGCTTCCATGAGTCGCCTAATATAACTAATCTTTTTTATAAATTAAGGTGGTGATGGATAGTAGGGGCAGGGGAAAATGGGGATAAGATTTTTTTACGGGTTATCCCATTTTTTCCCCGTTACAATTCCTGATGAAAAAAGCGTGACTAAGCAGTTTTTTCCACAGACTTATCCTGGCAAGCTTGCCGTCATCGGTCTGTGTATCAAATCCAACCCCCCCTGTGGTCAAAATCCAACTTGTCCCCAAGACCCATTTCGCCTGGGGATAACCCTGGATAATTTTGCCTTAAAAAAATGTTATCCACAGCCTGTCGCCATGACCCCCATCGCCATGATCCCCAATCCATCGCGCGGCATAATGGTGGCTTGGCGTCGCGCGATAGGCTTGTATCCGCGTTCAGCCAATCTTACACTATTGTTTGCGGCAACGGATGCCAAAAACAGGCAAACCAGGGGGCTAAGGGCGTGGGCACCATTCACCTAATTTCGGATTCGACGGGCGAAACCGTTAACGCCATGGCCGAAGCCTGCCTGGCGCAATTTCAAAACAACCCGCCGCCCATCAGGGTTTGGCGGTTGGTGCGCACACCCGAACGCGCAAGCCAAGTGATGGAGCAGGTGGCGGTGGCCACAGCCCAAGATCCCAACAGCCTGATTGTCTATTCGATCGTGATTCCAGAGGTGCAAACGGTAATAGAAGTGCAGGCGGCGATGGCCAACATCCCTACCCATCACGCCCTATCCCCGCTCAGCGATTTTCTGGGGCGCCACCTCAATCTGGCGCCGCGCCACCCGACAGCGGGTAAGCAACATGCCCTGACGGAGGCGTATTTTATGCGGGTAGCAGCGATCGAATTTGCCCTGAAACATGACGATGGCATGGCGCCCGACACCCTGCACCAGGCCGATGTGGTGTTGGTGGGGGTATCGCGCTGCGCCAAAACGCCGACCAGCCTGTATTTGGCCAATCAGGGGGTAAAGGCGGGCAATGTGCCGATCGTCCCTGGCCTGCCATTGCCACCGATCTTGATGGATAACAAGGATTTGTTGGTGGTGGCCTTGACCCAGGATGCCAACAACCTGCTGACCATTCGTCGCAAACGCCTGGCATTTCTGGGCGGGGTGGAGCAGGACAGCTCCAGCTATGTTGATCCGGTAATGGTTCGGCAGGAGGTGACGGCCGCCATCCAACTGTATCGGCAACAGGGGTGGCCGATTATCGACAGCGCGCAAAAATCGGTGGAGGAGGTGGCGGCGGAGGTGCAGGAAATTTTGGCCAGCCGTCTCCCGTTTCAGGCGCCAAAGCCATCCGCCCCCCATACTTCCCATGTTCCCCATGTTCCCCATGTTCCCCATGCTTCCCATCCCGCAACCACGGGGGTCAAGTCATGATCCAAACCGGCTTGCTGGCCTGGCCAGCGGGGCACAGCCTGTCCCCCCTTATCCACAATTTCTGGCTGAAACAGGCGGGCATCGCGGGGAACTATCAGCTGCACGCGGTTGCGCCCGGCACCCTAGAGCTTGAGGTGTCGCGCCTTATCGCGGCGGGCTATCGTGGCTTTAACCTGACCCTGCCGCACAAAACCGCGATCTTGCCCCTGCTGACCAGCCTTACCCCGCTGGCTAGGCAAATTGGCGCGGTGAACACCGTGGTCATCGGTGCGGATGGTCGGCTGCATGGCGACAACACCGATGTGGCAGGCTTTGTGACACCGCTGCGCCAACACTGGAATTTTCGAGGGAATCAACGGCTGGCACAACAGGGGTTAGCTAACCAGTTAGCTAACCCATCGGTCGATACCTTAGCTAAGGTTGGGGATGGTGGACAAGAAGCCGTGACGCGGGCGGTGCTGCTGGGCGCGGGTGGGGCGGCGCGGGCGGTGGTGGCGGGTCTTAGCCAATTGGGGGTGGGTCAGTTGACCATCGCGGCTAGGCGGCCACAGGCGGTTGCGGAGTTGGCCGAGGCGTTGCAAGCCCTGCCCCACTGTCCGCGGATTGCGTATCTGCCGTGGGGGGAGGGGTTATTGACCGTGCCGCCAACCGATTTGTTGATCAACAGCACGCCGCTGGGCATGGTTGGGCAACCGCCGTTGTTGGTCAATCTGGATCAGCTGCCGCCTACCGCGCTGGTCTATGATTTGGTCTATCGCCCGCGCCAAACCGCCCTGTTGCAGGCGGCGGCTGGGCGTGGCCTGGCCACCCAGGATGGGTTGGAAATGTTGCTGGCACAGGCGGCGCCCGCCTTTGCCGCCTGGTACGGGGTGCAGCCAGAAATAACCGACGCTTTACGAGCCATGGTGCATGACGCCGCGCAAGCTTAGGGGGGGGCAGCCTAAGCCGCGCTGGTTGGGGCTGACCGGCGGCATGGCCAGCGGCAAAAGCCTGACCGCTAAGCTGTTGCGCCGTCTGGGGATGCGGGTGCATGACAGCGACGCGGCCGCCCGCCGCCTTAGCGCCACCATCGCCCTGCCCGCCATTGCTCACCTATGCCCCGACGCGGTGTTACCCAACCCTAACAACCCAGAAGCCACCCCGGCTCAGGCACGGTTGGATCGCGGGCGGTTGGCGGCGGCGGTGATGCGCGATTCCACCCTGCTGCCCGCGTTGGAACAGCTGTTGCACCCGTTGATAGCCGTCGATCGTGCCGCCTGGGCCAGGCGTTGGCCGCAACATCGCCAGCGCTGGTTGGTGATGGAGGTTCCGTTGCTGCTGGAAACCGGGCTGGATCGCCAATGCCAGCGCGTGATGACCATGGTGGCCGCGCCAAAGCTGCGGCAACGGCGGGCATTGCAACGCGGCGGGATGGATGCAGCCCGCTGGCAAAAGTTGGTCAGCCGCCAAGCCAGCGATGGTCGGCGCCAACGGGGCAGCGATTTTTTGCTGCACAGCGGCCTGGGCAAGGCCGTGACCTTTCGCCAATTGCGGCGGGCGCTGATGCGGCTTAACAGAAAAAAATAACAGACCGCTTGCCAAATGGGGCATGGGGTCGCTATGGTGACCGCTTGGGGGGGCATAGCTCAGCTGGGAGAGCGCCTGCTTTGCAAGCAGGAGGTCAGCGGTTCGATCCCGCTTGCCTCCACCATTATTGTTGATTGCGATCAATACGCCCCCGCCGCCGCGCTTTAGCTGGGTATCATGAAATCAAACAACCTATTGTATCACTACACCGATATAAAAGCCGCTATCGGTATTTTGGAATCGGGCGTGCTGTTTTTCTCACACTGCCGCAAAATGAACGATCTAGAAGAGTTTAAACATGCAGACCCGTTCCTTCTTGAAAAGATTAAAAAAGCCATTGACGAACTGCTTTATGGTAAAAACAAACTCTTTAAATTACATGATTATACAGACTATGAAAAATCACAAAAAGAAGTAGCCGAATTATTTCAAGACCTGTTGTTAAAGGAGTTGGGAGAAAAATTTTACATATTTTCCAGCACGCAACATCATGACGATTATGAAAAAGATCATGGATCTTTGGTTATGTGGCGGGGCTACGGCAAAAAAAATGGTTGTTCAATTGTGTTTGATAAGAATCAATTGGAATCAATTGGTAAAGCAGGACAAAAACAGAAAAAATACGGTATTTTTATCTGTGAAAAAGTTAAATATATACATGCAAATGACAAAGAAAAAATAGAAAAAGCTTTTCAAAAAAAATATCCCAACTTTTATAAAAACCTAGATATAAATTTTAAGGAGATTTTCAAGGCACATATTGGTGAAAAATATGAATCAGAAAAAAAAGACTTTCTTAGTCCTATTGTTGCAATTAAATCGCTCCTAAAACATCCTGCTTTTAATTCGGAAAAAGAATATAGAATGGGGATTTTCCCAAATATCGACCGCAACGATGATGGAAATTTGATCAAAGTAAAAGGAAGATTAATCCCAGTAAAAAATGGCAGAATCGAACTTCCCATAGCTGATCAGGGTTTTCCGATCAAAAAAATCATTGTTTCGCCGATCGGGGATCAGGAAAAAAATTACGAAATTTTGTCGCAATTTGTCGAATCCGACCCTAGGTATCATGGGATTGAGGTTACAAAATCTGAAATCCCACACCAATAGTCTTGAAGGCCAAGCCTGCTAAGGCATCATGGCATCAAAATCGGGGATTTCGCGTTTCAAAAATTCCTCAAACAGCGGCACGGTAAAGGCGGTGTTGCCATGGGCGGGGCTGTAAATCATACCCTTAGCGATCAATTGGGCGCGAATCGGCCCGACACTTTCCACCGACTTGCCCATTTTGGTGGCGATATCGCCCGACCGTTGGGGGGTATCGCCCAAATCTGCCAATGCCCGTACATAGCGTTTTTCGGTCGGGGTCAGGCGATCCAACCGCACCCGAAAGAAATTCTTATCAAGATTTTGCAGGGATTTTATGGTGGCCTGGGCAACATCATCGGCCGTTATGGGGGATTGTTCGGCTGAATTCCATACATGATAGCCCCATTCCTGCAGAAAATAGGGATAACCCCTTGTGCATTCATAAATGGCGTTCAGGGCGTCTTCGGTAAAATCAACGCCCAAAGACTTGGCGGGCACCGCCAGGGCAATATGCGCGCTTTTTTTGTCCAAAGCCCCAATTTCGGGATAGGCAAACAACCGTTCGGCATAGGATTTTGAATTGCCAGCCTTGCCAATAAGTTGCGGCAACCCCGCCCCAATAAGAATGAGGGGTAAGGAAAGCTGGGAAATGCGGTGCATCGCCATGATCATGGCGCTTAATTCCTTTTCTTCCAAATACTGCAATTCGTCGATGATAATGGCAACCGCGGTTCCCCGTTCTTTGGCGGCCTCGCCAATGGCAACAAAGACGGCGGTCAAATCCACGGCCAAATCGCCGCTATCGGCCGTGCCGCTTTCGGGTTCTATATCAATATGGAACTCCAAATCCCCAATTTTTAATTTCATGCCGTTGACGAAACTTTTGAATACCCGCAACGCCCTTCGCGCTTTTTGGCTGATGGATTGACCGCGATCCAAATCAAAAATCAATTTCCTTAGATGGGGTGCCAACAATTCGGTTAGGGACTTTTTTTGCCGACTTTCATAGGCTTCGATAAAAACCACCTTGTATCCCGTATCCTCCGCCCGCCGCTGAATTTCCCCCAACAGCACCGTTTTGCCCGTACCGCGCAATCCAATCAGCATCAGGCTTTTTTCGGCACGGCCATCTTTAACCCTGGTTAACGCCACCTGGGCATCTTCCAAAATCGCCTCACGGCCAGCCAACTCAGGCGGCGGGGTACCCGCACCAGGGGAAAAGGGGTTTTTTGCACGATCCATTTGTAGCAACCTTATCTAAACTTATCCTATCTTATACCATCTTAACCTATCTTAGTCTATAAAGCCCTAAGATTGGTTAAGATTGCTACAAATGGCCATCATGGCGCGTTGGTGTCAGGGTGGGGGCGCTGGGCTGATGCGCTAAGGTGGGGGCGATGCCCGCCATTCCCTCCGCCATTCCCACCACCATGCAGGGGTGCGGCAATTTCGCAAGCGCAAAACGGCTTGGCCGCCGCGGATGGGATTCCCCTTGTCGAGGGCGCAGGCTTGTGACATCAGTAGCGCTTAACGGGCGTTGATGTAGGGCAGATGTTGCCTTTTGCGAAAGGACTAAGCCCCAAACCCCCTGTTGCCCCCCACAAAACCCTGAAGGAGAAAATGAATGCTGATTGGTGTACCCCGCGAAGTCAAAGACCATGAATACCGGGTTGGCCTGGTACCGGCCAGCGTTCACGAGCTGACCCACAACGGCCATCAGGTGCTGATCGAAACCCAGGCGGGCGTTGGCATTGGCTTTAGCGACGATGACTATCGCGCGGTGGGCGCCACCATTGCTGCCGATCCTGAGGAAGTTTTTGCCAAGGCCGACATGATTGTGAAGGTTAAGGAGCCTCAGCCCCAGGAATGCCGTTGGTTGCGGCCTGGCCAAACCCTGTTCACCTATTTGCACCTGGCGGCGGAACCATCCCTGGCCGAGGCGTTGGTCAAAAGCGGCTGTACCGCCATTGCTTATGAAACCGTTACCGACGATCGCGGCGGCCTGCCCCTGCTGTCCCCCATGAGTGAGGTGGCGGGGCGCATGTCGATTCAGGTCGGTGCCCGCTGTTTGGAAAAATACCAGGGCGGCAGCGGCGTGTTGTTGGGCGGTGTGCCCGGCGTTCCCCCCGCTAAGGTCGTCATCCTGGGCGCGGGTAAGGTTGGCACCAACGCCGCCCGTATGGCGATGGGGATGGAGGCACGGGTAACGGTGTTGGATAAATCCCTGTCCCGCCTGTACGACCTGGATCTGCAATTCGGCAGCAAGATTACGACGCTGTATTCCACCATGGATACGGTGGAACAGGCGGTGGCCAATGCCGATCTGGTGGTGGGCGCGGTGTTGATTCCTGGCGCGGCCGCCCCCCGTATTGTCTCAGCCGAGCTGATTAAGAAAATGCGGCCAGGCAGCGTGGTGGTGGATGTGTCGATTGACCAAGGCGGATGTTTTGAAACCAGCCGTCCAACCAGCCATTCCAACCCCACCTATGTGGTCAATGGCGTGGTGCATTATTGCGTCACCAACATGCCTGGCGCGGTGGCGCGTACCGCCGCCTTTGCCCTGAACAACGCCACCCTGCCCTTTGTGATGCAGCTGGCCAATTTGGGCATTCAGCCAGCGATGGATGCCAACCCCCATTTGGCGGCTGGCCTGAATGTTGCCAATGGCAAAGTGGTGCATGCCGCGGTGGCCGAAGCCATCGGGATGGATCATCAAAAAGCCGCGTAAAAACAGCCACTAAATGTTGCCCTGTTTTTGCCAAATTGGGCGCGCATTCTGTTGATGTTTCCACCTCTTTTCCTAAAGGAAAAAACCATGAAAAAACTGTTAGCCGCTTTGGCAATTTCTGCCTCTGTTGTTGCGTTGAGCGGTGTCGCTCAAGCTGCTGATAAAAGCATCAGCAACAGCGCGACCACGGCGACTTCGACAACTTCTGGAACCACTGCCGGTGCCGTAAGCGGTACCACCGCCATCAACAGCGCCACCAGCACGGAATCGACCAGCAACGGTAACAGCCTCAGCCAAACCAATGTCCAGGGTCAGCAAGCCGTTTATGGCGACAAAAACGCCGCCAAAAACGTCAAGCAGCTTTCCAGCAGCGAAATCAGCAAAATGAGCGACAAGCGCTTTGAATCCCTGGATGCCAACAAAGATGGCAAACTGAGCTTGCAAGAGTTCCAAGCTGCTCCATCCGATGTGAAAACCAGCGACGTGGAAAGCTACAAAGCCCAACGCGCCGAATTGTTCAGCAAAATCGACAGCAGCAAGCAAGGTTCGATCAGCAAGGATCAGTTTGCCAAGGATTTTGTGCAGCGTGCTGAAATGAACAAAGCCAGCGAAAACAAGGCGATGCCTGCCAGCCAAGTTGCACCAGTCATCAACAACGGCACGCAGGGTGGCACCACCATCGTGCCAGCTGGTACCAGCAACAACAGTGGTTCAACCACCAAAGGGATGTAAGCAGGCGGGGATAGAGCCTTTTCGTCTCTACCCCCCTCTCTTAATCCAAAAAGGCGGCGGTCATCGTAACGGGTGGCCGCCGTTTTTTTGTTAGCGCTGATTTAATAAATCCGATGTTTCTTTTAAGAGATACGAGAAAAATTTACCAAATTCGACCGCAGCAGCCGATACGACAGCAACCGCTGGGATAATGACCCGCGGATCACCATTGACTGCTGCATTACGATAGTTGGAGGCAGCTTCAGCAAAGTACGTTCCAACAGAACATGCCAATTCATTAAAACTCATCAAAGCAATCCTTTTATTAAAAGCAAGGTAATTATCCATTTCATTTGAAAAAATGGACTTTAAACCGTTTTTAAAAACAAGAAAAACCAGAGAGTCAAGAGATAATTGAGGGAATGCGCCCCACTTGGATTGCCCTCTATTGGCCACCTGACAATGCTAGCCCCCGAGGCTATTCCACTGGATGAACCCTCCTAAAGCCAAACCTCCAAAGCCGTCCATGGTTGTTATCATCGGCGGTTGTTATCATCGGCGCAACATGGCAAACTGCCGCCCATGGCCAGGCTTCTTTTTATCACCCACACCCGTATTGGCGATTGCGTGCTGTCAACCGGATTGCTACGCCATTTCCTTGAACAACACCCAGATTATCGGGTGACGGTGGCGGCGGGTCATCTGTCCGCCCCGATGTTTGCTGAGCTGCCGCAGTTGGAGCGTTTGATCCCGATTACCAAACGGCGCGCCAACCTGCATTGGTTTTGGCTGTGGCGGCAGGTGGTGGGCACCCATTGGGATCTGGTGGTGGATTTGCGCCAATCGATTATCCCCTTTGTCGTGCGCCGCCGCCGCGCCCTGATTCTGCCCCGCAACCGCCCGCAACAGCCGATGGCGCAGCATTTGGCGCAGCTGATGGACGATGGTGGTGGTGGCCAGCTGCCCCTGCCAACCCTGTGGCCTGCCCCCCATCATCACCAGGCCGCCGCCCACCTGTTGGCGAAGCCGATTGCATCGAATCGCCCCATCCTTGCTTTGGCGCCCAGCGCCAATTGGCCGCCCAAGCAATGGCCGTTGGAACAGTTTGTCGCCACCGCCCGCCAGCTGACCCAACAACTGCCCGGCCTGCAGGGTGCCACCATCGCCATTTTTGGGGCACCGAGTGAGGATGGCTATCTCAGCCGCCTGCATCAGCTGGTGGAGCAGGATGCGGCGCAGCATGGCCAGCCGTTGCCAATTCTGCCCCTGTGGCACGGCGGTGATTTGTTGACGGTTTATGCCTGCCTGCAACAATGCCAGCTGTTTATCGGCAATGATTCCGGCCTGATGCATATGGCCGCCGCCGCCGGCATCCCAACCCTGGGGCTGTTTGGCCCTACCAGCGATCACTTGATGGCGCCCTATGGCCGTCACACCGCCTTTGTCCGTACCCCTGAAAGCTGTGAGGCCTTGCGGCAACAGTTGGCGGCCGATCCCGCGTTGGCGCAGCAATCGTTGATGACGGGGCTGGATGTGCCGCAGGTGGTGGCGGCGGCGATAGCCCTGTATCAGCAGGCCGCGCCAGAAATCTTAAGAGCAAGCTTAAGAGCAAGCCCCAAGAAAACACCCCAAGAAAACGCCACAAGAAATCCTTGACCAACCCCCCCCAACCCCGTTTTGATAAATCATGCGTGCCCTTCGACCTTTTCGCCCCTATATCATCACCTGGCTTTTGCTGAACCTGCCGCTGTGGCTGTTGGCAGCCGCCCTGCCCATGCAGCGGCCAACCGCAGCCCTGGCCGCGGTCGTATCCACCCTGGTGTTATCCCTATGGATGCGCGAACGGCAAACCTTGATTAAGGAGATTGCCGGTGGCCGACTGTTAAACCCTGGCTGGTTGCGGCTTAGTGAGCAGGCTGAGGTGGCGGTGGCCGATATGCGTAAGGCGCAGCAGCGGGAGCTTAGTTTGGCGCAGGAGCAGGCCGCCCATTGGCAACAGCTGTTAAGTGATATCAGCCAGCCAGTCTTGCTGACCAACGGCGTGCAACGGGTGGTTTATGCCAATCCAGCCGCGGTTGAGGCTTTTGGCGACAAGGTGGTTGGGCTGTTGTTGGGGCAGGCGATTCGCGCCCCCGAATTGTTGACCAACGCCGAAATGACCCTGAAAGACGGTCAGCCCCGCCAGTTGGAGGCCGTCATTGCAGAGGGGGAGGGGGATTGGATCTATCGCATCAGCCTGCGCCGCCTGCCCAACCAAGACAATTTGCTGGTATTCGCTGAGGATATTACCGAATTGCGGATGCAGGAACAGGCGCGGGTGGATTTTGTGGCCAACGCCAGCCATGAATTGCGTACCCCGTTGGCCAGCGTGCTGGGCTTTGTGGAAACCCTGTTGGGGCCTGCCCGCGATGACGCCGATGCCCGCGAACGCTTTTTGACGATTATTCATGAGGAGGCTGGGCGGATGTCGCGCATGGTCAACAGCCTGCTTAGCCTTAGCCAGGTGGAGCAGTCTAAGGAAGCGCCCGATGAGGAAATCGATCTGATTCCCGTGGTGCAGGAGGTGGTGCGCGGCCTGGAAATGCAAAGCAAGCATCGCCAAATGCCGATACAGCTGACCCTGCCCGACCATCTGCCCCTGATGGGCGATGATGATCAACTGGCGCAGGTGATTCGCAACCTGTTGGATAACGCCCTGAAATATGGGCGCAGCGGTACCCCCATCCTGCTATCCGCGCAACAGGTGGCGGCCAATGGCGATAACCCCAGTTGGGAAATTAAGATTCAGGATCAGGGTGATGGCATCCCGCCGGAGGCCTTGCCGCGCTTAAGCGAGCGGTTTTATCGGGTGGATAAGGCGCGGGCGCGATCCATCGGCGGCAGCGGCCTGGGGCTGGCCATCGTGAAGCATATTCTGCAACGTCATGGCGGCAGTCTGAAGATTGATAGCGTGTTGGGGCAGGGCAGCACCTTTACCCTGCATCTGCCCACCGCCACCAAGCCGATGCAGGCCGCGGCGTAACGTCGGATGCATCAACTCTGATTTTGGATGTTTTTGATGGATCAATATGTTTTTTTTGCTGCGGCAGCGGTAACATTGGCCTTATGCCGTTATGGGACGTATTTCTATACAATCTACCAGGGCAAAACCAAACCGCATGCCTTTAGCTGGCTTTTGTGGGGCATGGTCACAGGCGTGGGCACTTTTGCGCAATTTGAGATGAACGCGGGGCCATCAGCATGGGCGTTGGCCTTTGTTTCCGTTACATGCACCCTGATAGCTATTTTCGCATTTTTTATTGGGGAGAGAGACTATAAGAAAAGCGATTGGTTTGCACTAATTGCCTGTATTATAGCGATTCCCCTCTGGAGAGCCACCCAAAACCCGTTAATAGCCATTTTGGTCATTATGATGATCGATGTGTTGACCTATTGGCCAACCATCAGAAAATCCTATCATAAGCCGCAAACCGAGCCGCCAATCTCCTACGGCTTTGCTGGTATGCGGTATTTTTTGATGTTGTTTGCTGTACCAAATCCCACCTGGGAAACCCTTTTGTATCCATTCTTTTTGATGGCAACCGATTGGGGATTTGCGATTTATATCGTTATTCGCCGCGCCCAGTTGGGTTATCCGCTGCATGAATATAGTCGAAAAACCATTGCCGATGAGGCATTTTAAAGTAGGGTTGGCCGCGTAAACCATGACCACTTTGCCATCAGCCCCGCCGCCCGCGCTGTTTGTTACCGGCACCGATACCAATGTTGGTAAGACGGTGGCGGCGGCCTGGCTGGTGCAGCTGTTGGGGGCGCGCTATTGGAAACCGATTCAAACCGGCGCCAGCAGCGACAGCGATACCGCCACCGTGCAACAGCTGGCGGGGATATCCGCCCACCGCCTGTTGCCGCCGCGCTATCTGTACGACGATCCCGTCTCCCCGCATGAGGCCGCCCGCCGCCAGGGGCAGGTGATAGAGCTGAATGCGTTGCAGCTGCCTTGCCATTCCGATGCAGCGGGTGAGGGGGGCGGCAGCCTGGTGATTGAGGGGGCGGGGGGATTGTTGGTGCCCCTCAACCGCGAGGCCTATATCATCGATTTGATTGCCCAGCTGGCTGTGCCGGTGGTGTTGGTCACCCGTGGCACGTTGGGCACCCTGAACCACACCTTGCTAAGCCTTGAGGCGTTGCGCGCCCGTGGCCTGCCCATCCTGGGGCTGATTGTCTGCGGCGCCTATCAACCCGCCGAAAACCGCCAAGCGCTAAAGCTGTATGGCGGGGTACCCATTTTGGCGGAGCTGCCCTGGCTTAATCCGCTAACCCCACAAGCCCTGGCCGCCATCCCCCCCCTGATTCCCCCCAGCCGCTGGCAACCGCATGGGTGATAAATGGCTTGCCCATCTCTTTTTTGTTATTGACAAAACCCCAAAATCCGTAAATATAAAAGTTAATATACAATTAACAGCGAAAAAGAGGCTTATATAGTGGTTTCTGCTCGGTCAACTGCGTCACCGACAACGGCGGCTCCATCTGTTGAAGAACTTTTGGCGGCTATTCAGGCTTCTGCCCGCACCAATAGACCTGTATTATTAACTGTATTATTAGATAGTGTAGTCATGAGATAGAAAGCATGTTATAAGTTTCCTGTTTTGTTGTTTTTAAGCAGGAGTTTTTGTTATGGATAAGACCCCGATTCACCATCGCCATGATTTATCGGACAAGGTTTG
>JBILMH010000006.1:0-57906 GCA_044375625.1 Alphaproteobacteria bacterium | reverse complement strand
CCAAAAAATTGCAGAATGCCTATCGAGAGGCCTTAGTCTCGAATAATGAGGCGACCATTACGGCTGCTGAGAAGGCATTAACCGAACATCTGGGAAAATGCAGAGAGGAGAATGCAAAAAAGGCTATACAGCAGACTGTCTCTGAGGCTGTCCATGTTTTAGGGGCAGCAGAAACATTAACAACAGTGTTGATGGCTATCGCATCAGCAGAGTCAGCAGTCACGATAACTGGTGAGTCAGCAACCACGGCGGCATCGCCATCGGATGTTTCGTTGGGTGGCGATGTCAATCATTATAGCCCATATGGTTATCCTGCCCTTCAGCGCTAAAAAACCTAACCAACAGGGATAACGGAGGCACACACTCCACCCCTGCGGGGGAGTCGGATCGCGCCAGCGATCCCCGGTGGGGGGTATAAGCGATGCAGGGTGAGGGGGCGGCGGAAGTGGAAAGATGGCGCAGGGCTTTGCAACCATTGCCATGACCTGCAGAACATTTATATCGAAAATTATATTGACTCTATCTATTTAATAGGATATAAATTATTATAAGTTGCTATACAGCGCTTTTTTGGGGTTATTTTACATCGCAAAGTGACTTTGATGAGACTAGGCCAAGACGTTAACAATCAAAAGAAGGAATTGGGATTATGGCACTTTGGACAGGTCAAAGTTATGTAACCAATTATGGTCGAACCACAGTGATTCAGGGGGCGTTAACCCCCGAACAAAGGGAGTGGTCGAAGAAAGATCACGATAAAGATATCGACGCAATCACATACCTCCCCCTCACCCCCGCACAAAAACTGTACCTTGCCCTATGCAAAAACCGTTTTAACCTTCCAAAGGCCTTAGCGTCTTGTGACTTGAATAAGGGTGAAGCTGCGGAAGCGCAACAGGCGCTTGAAATTCATGATGCCGATGGCGTCGTAAGAAAAATCACTAGGCCAAGTTTTGTCGGCGCTAACCTGGATAGATATGACCTGGAGGGGGCTGCCCTGCAGGGGGCTGACCTGTCGAATGCTGACCTGCGGGGGGCTATCCTGCGGCTGGCTCAACTGGGGGGGGCTGACCTGCGGGAGGCTAACCTGAAGAAGGCTTGGCTGTGGCACGCTGACCTGCGGGGGGCTGACCTGCGGGGGGCTAACCTGCAGGGGGCTGACCTGAAGAGGGCTGACCTGCAGGAGGCTGACCTGCGGGGGGTTAACCTGGGGGGGGCTCAAATGCAGGGGGCTGACCTGAAGAGGGCTGACCTGCAGGGGGCTGACCTGCGGGTGGCTCAAATGCAGGGGGCTGACCTGAAGAGGGCTGACCTGCAGGGGGCTGACATATCGGGTGCTAATTTTGAAGATGCAAAAAATCTTCGAGATGCATTTTCCCTAGACTTGGCTTTTTACTGCCAAGACAATCCACCGAAAAATCTGGTGGAGGCGCTTAACGGGGTTGCAGTAAAGCAGCGCCCCATGGCCTTAACCAAGCAAGAGTATGACAAAGTTTGTCGTTTGCGAGATTCAAACCGTCTGTTAGCTTTTGGGCAGGAGCTGGAACGGCTACGGGATGTATGCAATACACGTATTGATAGCCAACAACAAGTTGATGACGCTGTTGATACGGCTAAAGCAAAGTTTGCATGGTTCCAACCATTGGTTTCAACCACGGTGGCCATCATGTTTAGCCCAGGCTTTGATAAAACGACCCGTGCCGCATGGTATGGTAACGGTGCAGGGGGGAATGTTCTACAAGGAATCTCCAATAGATTGGAAGTCTTAAATCATTTGGTCGGTCGAGGAAGTCGCTAAGGCTATCGGAAAAAGTGGGCGGTCGATAGCCATTAAGCCACCATTCGTAACCCCGCCCGCTTTATTTATCCCCTGCCCTCTTTTTACCCCCGCCCCCTGACCCCCTCCCGCCAGGGGAAGGGGCGTACACTCCCCACCTGCGGGGGAGTCGGATCGCGGACAGCGATCCGGTGGGGGGTATCAGCGACGCAGCATCCATCCGCTGTCATCCTAGCCCCGCTATTCCACCCTCTCCGCTGTCATCTCCGCGCAGGCGGAGATCCAGTGCCCTGTTGCCGCCTTTCCAAGCCATAATATCGCATGGATCCCCCGCCTTCGCGGAGGATGACGACTTTGGTGCGGATACAGCCAGCCTCTTTCTGTCACCACACTCCACACCCATCCCGCAGAGGAGAGGGGGGGGAGCGGATGTGCAGCTTTCGCCTTTCCAAATCGGCGTGGGCGATTTAGACTCTTGCGGCCATGACAACGCCCTATCCCCCCCCTGCCCCGCCCGCCTTTATCCACCACCGCGTTCGCAGCGCCTATTCGCTGTGTGAGGGGGCGATAAAGCCCTATGACTTGGTAAAGCTGTGCGTGAAGCACGGCCTGCCCGCCGTCACCATCATGGATCGCGGCAACCTGTTTGGCGCGTTGGAGCTGGCCGGGGCGTTGAGCGATGCCGGCATCCAGCCGATTATGGGGTGCGAGCTGATGTTGGCCAGCCCAGAGCTGGATCCCCAGACTTCTGGCGCGTCCCCCACGGCGGCCACCCCATGCTGTGCACCGATTGGCTTAATCGCCCTGAACACGGTTGGCTATCAGAACCTGATGGCGCTGGCCAGCCTGAATTTCACCGCCGTGCAGGATAATCAGCCCCCCCATGTGACGGAGGCGCAGTTGGCGGCGCACAGCGACGGGCTGGTGCTGCTGACCGGTACGGTAGAGGGGGCATTAAGCCGTTTGCTTTTGGCGGAACGTTCGCACGACGCGGATACCCTGCTTAAGCGCCTGGCGGGCTATTTCCCCGACCGATTGTATGTGGAGCTGACCCGCCACGGCCTGGCCAGCGAGCATGCGGTTGAGGAAGGGTTAATCGCCCTGGCAGAATCGTACCAGCTGCCCCTGTTGGCCAGCAACGATGTCTATTTCGCTGAGCCCGACGATTTTGCCGCCCATGAGGTGCTGTTGGCTATCGGCCAGGGCATGACGATTTCGCAGCCGCAACGCCGCCGCCTAACCCCTGAGCATTGTTTCAAATCGCCCGCCGCCATGGCCACGCTGTTTGCGGATCTGCCCGCCGCGTTGGCCAACACCGTCGCGCTGGCGCAACGATGCAACGCTTTTCCCACCCCCGCCAAGCCAATGCTGCCCAGCTTTCCCGACATTGCGGCCGGGACGGAGGATGCGCACCTAAACGCGCTGGCCAACGCTGGCCTACAACGGCGGCTGGCGGCGATCAGCAGCGGCCTGCCAATTGCCGACTATCAAAGCCGCCTGGATTATGAGCTGGGTGTGATCAACAGCATGGGATTCTCCGGCTATTTTCTGATCGTGGCCGATTTTATCCACTGGGCAAAGCAGCAGGATATTCCCGTTGGCCCCGGGCGGGGATCGGGTGCGGGATCGGTGGTGGCGTGGACGCTGGGCATTACAGAGCCCGACCCACTGGAACACGGGCTGCTGTTCGAACGGTTTTTGAACCCCGAACGGGTCAGCATGCCCGACTTTGATATCGACTTTTGCCAGCATCGACGGGATGAGGTGATCGCCTATGTCCGCCAGAAATACGGCCATGACCGCGTCGCCAACATCATCACCTTTGGGAAATTGCAGGCGCGGGCGGTAATCCGCGATGTCGGGCGGGTGCTGGAACTTCCCTATAGCCAGGTTGATCGTATCGCGAAGATGGTGCCCAACAACCCCGCCAACCCGCTGACCCTGCAACAGGCGATGGAGGGGGACGAGAACTGGGGCAAGTTGCGGCAGGAGGATGGCGCCGTTGACCAGCTGCTGACCATCGCCCTGAAGCTGGAGGGGTTGTACCGCCATGCCAGCACCCACGCGGCGGGGGTTGTAATCGCCAACCGCCCGCTGCAAGAGATTGTGCCGCTGTATAAAGATCCGCGCAGTGGCGGGCTGGTGACCCAATACAGCATGAAGTACGCTGAGGCGGCGGGTCTGCTGAAATTCGACTTTCTTGGCCTAAAAACCCTGACCAGCCTGACCCTGGCGCAGAAAATGCTGACGGCGGCTGGCCATGCGGTTGACCTTAACCACCTGCCCTTTGATGACCCAACCACCTATCGATTGCTGGGCGATGGGCTGTCGGCGGGGGTGTTTCAGTTGGAAAGTGCGGGCATGCGCGATACCTTGCGCAACCTGAAACCCGACCGATTCAGCGATATTGTGGCGGTGTTGGCGCTGTATCGCCCGGGGCCCATGGCCAACATCCCCCGCTACATCGCCTGCAAACATGGGCAGGAAAGCCCCGACTATCTGCACCCCAGCCTGCAACCCATTCTGGAGGAGACCTTTGGGATCCTGGTGTATCAGGAGCAGATTATGCAGATTGCCCAGGTGCTGGCGGGTTACAGCCTGGGCGGAGCAGACCTGCTGCGGCGGGCAATGGGGAAAAAGATTAAGGCGGAAATGGCCGCGCAGGAGGAAACTTTTGTGAAGGGCGCGGTGGCCAACAACGTGCCAGCCAGCCAAGCCGCCGATATTTTCCAACTGGTCGCCAAATTCGCCGAATACGGCTTTAATAAGCCGCACGCGGTGGCCTATGCGGTGATTGCCTATCAGACCGCCTTTCTTAAGGCCAACTACCCCGCCTATTTCTTCGCGGCGCAAATGTCGCTGGACGCGCAGGATACCGACGCGCTGGCCGCCTATGTGCAGGAAATGCGCGATTTCGGCGTGCACCTGCTGCCCCCCGATGTGAACCATTCGGGCGGCCATTTCCAGGTGGAAACCACGGCGGAGGGGCAGGCGGTTCGCTATGGCCTGACCGCGCTGAAAGGCCTGGGCGAAAGCGCGGTAGCGAAATTGGTGGCGGAGCGTGAGGCCAATGGATCCTACCGCAGCCTGGCCGACTTTTGCCAACGGCTTAGCGTAGCGGGCGGGGGCGGTCGGGTGCTGAACAAACGGCTGCTGGAGGCCTTGATTGCGGCGGGTGCCTGCGACAGCCTGACCGCCAATGGTGAGACAAATGCTGAGGCCAATCGGGCAACCCTGTGGCAACAGGCGGAGCCGTTGATGCGATGGGCAGACGGGCTGAAGGCGGGCAAGGCGACAGGGCAAAATTCGCTGTTCGGTGCAATCGACGATGGCAGAGGGGGGGCAAATGCCGCTATCCCACCCCCCAACTTGCCGAGCAGCCAACCTTGGAACGCGATGGAAAGCCTGACCCATGAGTTTGAGGCGTTGGGGCTGTACCTATCCGCCCACCCGCTGGACAGCTATCAGGGGCGCCTGAACGATGCGGGCATCCCCTGCTACACCGATTTTGTCGCCGATCCACAGGCGTTTATCACCACCGCCCCACCCGCTACGGGCAAAAACAGCTATCGGCAGAATCGTGACGCCTCCACCGTTACGCTGGCCGGCGTTATCCTGAGCCGTAAGGATCGCAAATCGGCTAAGGGCAACCGTTTCAGCTTTATTCAGCTGTCGGATCGCAGCGCGGTGTTTGAGGTGATCGCCTTTTCTGACCTGCTGAGCCAGCATGGGGAGCTGTTGAACCCTGGCCAGCTGGTATTGCTGAAAATGACCACCCAACAGGGCGATGATGGCGGTCTACGCCTGGCCGCGCAGGATGTGCAGCCGATTGACACTCTGCCCGCCAAACTGGCTGCGCCAACCGTGACCCTGCCCCCCCTGCCCGCAACAGCGGTGGCGGGGCTGATCGCCCAACTGCGCGGGGTGGGACGGGGAAAAACGCTGATTATTGCTACCCTACGGCTGGACGGCTATTGGGTAACGGCGGAGCTAGGCCGTTTCCACCTGACGCAGGATCAGGCCGACCTGCTGCTGGCCTGGGCAGCCAGCCAGACGCCGCAAGCTGGAACAACCGATAGCGACGATGGTGATTTGGCCAGCGCCGCTTAGCCGTGCGGGCAGTTTTGACCATGGCTTGCCCCCCCCAACCCCTCCCTTTCCTGCCAGCCCATCGACCCCGCCTTGGCCACAGAATTGGCTAACAGTTCAAAATACCCATAATCAATATGAATGCGAACAAGAAAATTTAGTTTTTTGCCTTGTTATTTTTTTATAAATTTGATACGTTCACACGAACATATTGCAACAAAAATTTTTTAAGGCTTATTAATGGACAAAAACTATATCGAACTATTTGGAAATCATAGAAATTTAGGCAATCAAAGCAGCAATGTCTTGGGATGTGCCAACAATTTGCTTGCACAGTCCTGTGTGCTTTTTTTTGCAACCGCATTTAGGGCTACGCTCGATGATCCTCCACCCTTAGTTCAATGGAACCCAGACTTTGCCCAAGGTCTTGGCATGATACCCAGTGAGTATACCTTATCTGATATTGGTGCCACATGTATGCTGGTAGCAGGCTACATAGCATGGGCGGCAAGTGTGGCTATTAAAATAGGCGAAGAAAATTCTATTATATCCACTATTTATAATAACGTTCAAGAAGATCCTGCGAAAATACTTGATTACATTAAATTTTTTAAAGAAAATCCAGATTCAAGCATTATGCTTAAGAAATGCTGTGTTCTTGCTTTAGATCAGTTTAGCGACGATGAACTTGATGAGTTTGGAAAACAGCTACAACAGCAACAACGCTAATCACACCAACAGATTCACGGCGCGATCATCCTCTCGATCCGCACCAGCCAAATCTTCGCGAAAGCGTCGATCCCCCCAGGATTCTCCCCGCAGTCGCTGTATCTTTTGCACAGGCTTTACGGGATCAGCCACCAGATTGTTTGGTGCCCGCCCCGCAACATTACCAACAATCGGCCAAAATATACTTGGGTTGGGTTTGCTGCTTAATTCTACCACGGCTGTAAACCACCTACTAAAATTCAACTATATAGATAAAAGCGCAAAAATAACAGTGAAGTTTTTGTGATATAAACCAACATTTATATAAAAATTTTTGATAATTTCCTTTTTTTAATATGTTGTTAACAAACAGCTGATAATTTTTGAAGTGTGTCAAGAATCAATCATTTGTCAGGACAATCCAACTGTGTTGAATAATACCATGAAAAATCTTATTGATCTCGCAAAAGACCGATCCGCGGTCGGTCGGCAATCATTGGCGCATGCCGTGGGGGAATTGCATCAACGGCATGAAACATCCTTAACGACACAAGAACGTACCATGCTTAATGATATTTGCCATGTTCTGGCTGAGGATGCTGAGACACGTGTGCGGGCAGCTCTGGCAGAGAAATTGGCAAAAGCCAAAAATGTTCCGCGCGATTTAATCGTCAAACTTGCCAATGACAATATTAATATCGCGCAAGATGTTATCCTGTACAATGTACGGCTTAAGGATCCTGACCTTATTTTACTGGTGCGACAAAAATCCCTGGCGCATCGTTTGGCAATTGCCAGACGTTTTGGTATCGATGGAGACGTCAGTCAGGCATTGGTTGAGACCAATGATATCAACGTTATCCGCACCCTGTTGGAAAACTTATCCGCCAGCCTTAACTATCCAACTATCGAAACGCTGGTTGCAAAATCACGAGACATCGAAGGCTGGCATGCGCCCCTGCTGTATCGTCCTGAAATTACGCCGAAACTGGCAAAAAAAATGTATGAGTGGGTTTCAATCACGCTACGAGATTACATAGTTGATAATTTCAAGATTGATCCTAGTGAGTTGGATCAGGCCTTACAGGAAACTGTTGCCGAATTGATATCAGCCGACAATTGGTTCGAAGATCATGACCCCGCCATTATGCATTTAATTAGTTTAATCGAACGATCCCAACACAATTTAGGCGAAGTCCTATGTGAAATGCTGCGGATGGGAAATGTGACCGGGTTTGAACGGTTGTTCAGCAAATTGCTGTATCTGCCCCGTGATACAGCTCGACAAATTTTGTTTGGCAACGCTACCGAGGGGTTTGGGCTTGCCTGTCAGGCTTTGGCGATAGCTGAGCAAGATTTTTTAATGATGAATTATTTGCTTAACCTTGGCAAAACGGGCAATTCAAACCGTAGACGCAGCAATGATCTTGCAAAAAACTATCAAAAAATTGATCGAAATGATGCTCGCCAAATGGTAATACAATGGGGGAAAGATCCGACCTATTTGAAAGCTATCGGCACGTCGGTTAATCTGAGTCTGGCACGCAACAATCAAAAATCACTTGGAACTGTAAGGGCAAGCCTGCATTAGGAGTGACCTTAGCAAAGCCATGACACGCAAATACAGCTGCCATCTATACTTCAAAAGATGATGACGGACTTAGCCTTGGCGGGCTTTGTAGCGGGGATTCACCTTATTAATCACGTAAACGCGACCACGGCGGCGCACCACGCGGCATGAGGCGTGACGAAGCTTAACAGACTTCAGGGAATTAACGATTTTCATGATGACAAACCTGCATGGAAAAATGAATTATCGTAAGTACCTAACCCTATCATCATCCCTTGTCAAGCCAAATCCCAAAACCGTCATTCCCCCAAGCACAGCATCACATAAAACATACAGAAGGGCTTGCCAAGGCGGGCAAAGTTGGCTAAGGATTCTTGGTTTACCATCGTAACACTAACAACGTCACAGCGGTGCAGTGGTCGGTTGACCACAATTTCCGGTCTCCAACAGGGTTTTCCAAAAGAAAAGCTGGGGGCAACGCACCGTCAGGCACAACCGGAAGGCAACAAACCTATGAGCAATCTACCAGACTTCAGCATGCGTCAACTTTTCGAAGCGGGCGTGCATTTTGGTCACCATGTCCGTCGTTGGAATCCCAAAATGGGTTCCTATATCTTTGGCGTGCGCAACAACACCCATATTATTGACCTGCAACAAACCATCCCCCTGCTTTACCGCGCGCTGGAGGCCATTAAGGACAACGCCGCCCGCGGTGGCCGCCTGTTGGTTGTTGGTACCAAGCGTCAGGCCAGCCCTGTAATCGCCGAATCGGCCAAACGTTGCGGGCAGTACTATGTGAATCACCGCTGGCTGGGTGGTACGCTGACCAACTGGCAAACGGTGTCGCGCTCCATCAAATCCCTGCGTGAAACAGAAGACCGTCTGGCCAATCCAGAAGGCTTCACCAAAAAAGAACAGCTGAATTTGGATCGTGCGCGCAACAAATTTGAACTGTCGCTGGGCGGTATCCGCGAAATGGGCGGCGTGCCAGACATGCTGTTCATCATCGATACCAACCGTGAGGCAACCGCCGTTAAGGAGGCCAACAAGTTGGGCATTCCCGTGGTGGCAATTTTGGATAGCAACAGCGATCCCGATGGTATTACCTATCCCATTCCTGGTAATGACGACTCTGGCCGTGCCATCGCCCTTTACGGCGACCTGATTGCCCAGGCCGTTTTGGCTGGGTTGCAGGCAGAATACTCTATTGTTGAAGCCAAAGAGGGCAAAGATTCAAAAGCCAAGGGTTCCGCAAAAGCGTCGGCCAAAAATACGGCTGATGCGGCCGCCGCCCCAGCCTCTAATGACCAGCCTGCCGCCCCAGCGGAGGCAACTGCCGACGCACCAAGTAGCGCTGAAGAAGCCCCATCCCAATCCGTGGCCGCCATCGGCTAACATCGAAAACTTAGGAGAAAAGACATGACTATTGTTATCAATGCCGAATCGGTCCGCCAGCTGCGTGAAGCCACTGGCGCTGGAATGATGGATTGCAAAAAAGCCCTTACCGAAACGGGCAACAATTTTGAAGAGGCGACCCTGTGGTTGCGCAAAAAAGGCTTGGCCGCCGCCGCCAAAAAGGCTGACCGCACCGCCGCCGAAGGTCTGATTGGCCTGGCCACCAGCAAGGATGGCCGCGCGGGTGAAGGTGCCCTAGTCGAAATTAACGCCGAAACAGACTTTATTGCGACCAATGAAGAGTTTCAGGGGCTGGTTTCCGCCGCCGCCACTTTGGCTGTAACCGCCAAGGGCGATGCCGATGGCATTAAGGCTGGCAAAACCCCAAGCGGCAGCACGGTTGAAGAAGTGCTGACCCATCTGGTTGCCAAAATCGGCGAGAATATGCAGCTACGCCGCACCACCTATTTCCAAATTAACCCAGGCGTGGTGGTCGGATACATCCACAACGCTGTTGCGCCAGGGCTGGGCAAGATGGGCGTGCTGGTCGTATTGGAATCAGAAGCCAACCAAGATGAATTGGAAGCTTTGGGCAAGCAGTTGGCCATGCATGTGGCCGCCGCCAACCCACAATCCATCAGTCCTGACAGCCTGCCCGCCGAAGTGGTGGAGCGCGAACGCTCAATCCTGCGCGATCAGGCGGCCAGCTCTGGCAAACCCGCCGAAGTAATCGAGAAAATGATTGTTGGCCGTTTGCAGAAATTCTACGAAGAAAGCGTGCTGTTGGAGCAATCCCTGGTGATGGATCCCAGCATTAAGGTTAAGGATCATATCGAAGCCTTTGCCAAGGCCAGCGGCAAGCCCGTCAAGGTGGTGGATTTTGTCCGCTTCGTCCTGGGTGAAGGCATTGAACGCGCCGCCAACAACTTTGCCGAAGAGGTGGCGGCTCAGATGCGCGCCTAAGCGTTGTTTTGCCATTTCCTAACAACACTTAAAGGATTCCGCCACCATGCCTCAGTCAGCTGCCACAGCGCCAGAACCCATCGCTTCACCAAAGAATGCCGTTGCGGTTAAGGATGTGTCAGATCTTCCCTATAAACGGGTTCTGATTAAGCTGTCGGGGGAGGCGCTGCTGGGTAACCAGGACTATGGCATTGACGTGGCGATGATGGAGCATCTGGCACGCCAGATAACCTCCGTCAGCCAATTGGGGGTGCAAATATGTTTGGTTGTCGGTGGTGGCAACATCTTTCGCGGCGTGTCCGGCGCCGATATGGGGATTGAGCGGGCAACGGGCGACTACATGGGAATGCTGGCGACCATTATTAATGCGTTAGCCATGCAGTCTATGTTGGAAAAGCACGGTATCCAAACCCGTGTTCTTTCGGCGATTCCCATGTTGACCGTGTCAGAGCCCTATATCCGCCGTCGTGCCGTTCGCCATATGGAAAAGGGGCGCGTGGTCATTTTTGCGGCGGGCACGGGCAATCCGTTTTTCACCACCGACACCGCGGCCGCCCTGCGCGCTTCAGAGATGGGCTGCAACGTCCTAATCAAAGCAACCAAGGTTGATGGCGTTTATTCGGCTGACCCCGTGAAAAACCCCAATGCGGTGCGCTATGAAAAATTGTTGTTTAAGCAAGTGTTGGCCAATGACCTTAAGGTGATGGACGCCCCCGCCATAGCGTTGGCGCGGGAAAACAACATTCCGATTTTGGTGTGCTCTATCTTCACGGATGGCATGTTGTCCGAAGTGCTGCAAGGGCGCGGCCATTACACCCTGATTCACAATTAACTTCCCATCATCCAACACATACTCATTAACCAAGGTACCTGACGATGCTAGCTGAAATCCATGAAGACCTAAAAAAAAGAATGAACGCGGGATTGGATTCCCTGCGTAAAGAATTTACCGGCCTGCGTACTGGCCGTGCCAACCCCGCCCTGTTGGAACATGTTAAGGTTGATGCCTATGGCAGCCTGATGCCAATCAGCCAGGTTGGCACCGTCAGCGTGCCCGAAGCCCGCCTGTTAACCGTACAGGTGTGGGATAAGGGCATGGTAAAGCTGGTAGAAAAGGCCATTCGCGATGCCAATCTGGGGGTTAACCCCGTCGCCGATGGTCAGGTTGTGCGCGTCATGTTGCCAGAAATGACCAGTGAACGTCGCGCCGAACTGGTAAAGGTTGCCGCCAAATACGCTGAGGGGGCACGGGTTGCGATTCGCAATGTCCGCCGCGATGGCATGGAACAGGTGAAAAAACATCAGAAGGCCAAGGAGATCTCTGAGGATGAGGAGCGCAAAGCTGGCGAAGACATCCAAAAGTTGACCGATGAGATGATCAAAAAAATCGAAGAGATTCTTAGCGACAAAGAAAAAGAAATCCTGCACGTTTAGCTGTCTGCCACCACCACCACTACCTCAACCACTCCCCCCCCTTTTAAGCGTTGCTGTGTCTGTCGATTCTGCCCCAATTCCTCAGCATGTTGCCATCATCATGGACGGCAATGGCCGCTGGGCAAAAAAACGGGGACTGCCCCGCACGGCAGGGCACCGTCAAGGGATTGAAGCGTTGCGACGGACAGTGAAGGCCGCCATGGCACAGGGGGTGCGGTACGTCACGCTATTTGGCTTTTCCTCAGAAAATTGGTCGCGTCCCCAGATGGAGGTGGCCTTTTTGGTCAGCATGCTGCGGCGCTATCTGCGGGCTGAGGCGGCGGATCTGCATGCTCAGGGGGTACGGCTGCGCATTATTGGAGAGCGCGAACGCTTTCCCCACGATATCGTGCAGCTGATGAACAGTGTAGAGGCGCAAACCGCTGGCAACGACCGCCTGCACCTGACCCTGGCGCTGTCCTATGGCGGGCGGCAGGACATCGTGCAATCCTTTAAGCAGATGATCTGCCTGGTACAGCGGGGGGAGCTGAAGCTGGATGATATCGACACCACCAGCTTTGGCCGATTCCTCAGCACGGGTGACCTGCCCGACCCCGACCTGATTATCCGCACCAGCGGTGAAATTCGCGTCAGCAATTTTTTGTTGTGGCAGATGGCCTATGCCGAAATGGTGTTTATGGACGTGCTGTGGCCTGATTTTGGCGAGGCGGAGTTGGCAAGCGCCCTGACCCATTACAGCCAGCGCGATAGGCGGTTTGGCGCCGTGGTGGGATGACCGCCGCCCCCGCCAGCCCTGGCTCCGCTGCTACGCCCCCCACCCCCGCCAAGTTTAGCGATCTGCGGCTGCGGATGATTTCTTCCGTGATACTGATTGCGGTGGTCATCGGGCTGCTATCTCTGGGGCATCTTTGGCTGCTGGCCGCCCATGTGCTGGTGGTGTTTCCGTTGATGATTTGGGAGGCGGTTAGTCTGATTCGCCGCTGGTGGCCTGACCGCCGCCTGGGGCAACGACTGGCGATGGTCAGCGCTGTGGTAATAGTGCTGGGCAGCTACATGGCCTCCATAGCCTGGTTGTTGACCCCCTATGATACAAAATCCGAAGCTGGCCTCGCGCTGTATCTATACACCTTGCTGTTAATTATCCTGAACGACGTTGGTTGTTATATAGGCGGGCGGCTTATTGGTGGGCGCAAGCTGGCTCCGTCCATCAGCCCAGGCAAAACCATCAGCGGATCGCTATGCGGCATTGCAACGGTGTTAATCGTGTTCTTTTTGACGGAGGAAAAGGATATATCCCTCTGGATCAAGATTCTTTTTAACCAACCCATCCTGTTTTGGCTGTGTTTTTTTCTGGTTTTTGCCCTGGTATTGTTGGTGCAAGCGGGCGACCTGTTGGAATCTTATTTCAAGCGTTTATGCAACAGCAAAGACAGCGGCCATTTAATCCCTGGTCATGGCGGGGTGTTGGATCGCCTGGATAGCCAATTGTTGGTTATGCCAGCCATCGCCCTGATGCAATATGACGGCCTGATTCGTGATCTAACAATTGAACTGTTTCTGGCTGGGGGATCGCCATGACCACACCCCTCACTCTATCGATTTTTGGCGCCAGTGGCAGCGTGGGGCGCAAAGCGGTGCAGGTTGCCTTGGCCGATCCCAATCGCTTTCGGGTGCAGGTGTTGACCGCTGGCCGTGACGTTGCCGCACTGGTCGAGTTGGGGCAACAGTTGGGCGCGGCGCATTTGGTGGTGGCGGAGGCGGCAGCATATCAGGATCTGCAGGAAGCGGTGGCGGCCGCTGGACTGCCCTGCACCGTGGCAGCAGGGGAAACAGCGATGGTGGAGGCCGCCGCCATGCCAGTCGATTATGCCGTGTCGGCGATTGTTGGCTTAGCGGGGCTGGCCACCACCCTGGAACTGGCCGCCAATGCCCGCGTGCTGGCCATCGCCAATAAGGAAAGCATTGTGTGTGGCTGGCCATTGTTGCGGGCAGCGGTGGCGGCGCACAACACCCACCTGATCCCGCTGGATTCCGAGCATAACAGCCTGTTTCAGCTTATTAATCCCCTAAATCCTTCATACTGGTCATCTGTCACGATTACCGCATCGGGGGGACCCTTTCGCGGTTGGAATCGGGAACGGTTGGCCACGGTCACGCCGCAACAGGCACTAAACCATCCCGTCTGGAAAATGGGCGGAAAAATCAGTATTGATTCGGCAACGCTGGCCAATAAGGGGTTAGAGGTGATGGAGGCAGCCTGCCTGTTTGACCTGACCGCCGATCAAATTGAGGTGCTGGTACATCCGCAGGCGCAGGTGCATGCAATGGTACAGCTAAGGAACGGCAGCCGCCTAACCCTGGCCAGCCCGCCTGACATGCTCTACCCCCTGCAACACGCCTTGTACTGGCCGCAACCTTTTGACGCCCCGACCCACCAACGGGATTGGTCATGGCCAGAGTTGCAGTTTGAGGCGGTCGATACCCAGGCTTTTCCCGCCCTGCCCCTGGCCTATCAAGCCTTACAGGCTGGCCACAGCGCGATGATGACCTACAACGTCGCCAATGAGGTGGCCGTAGCAGCCTTTTTGGCTGGGCAGCTAGATTTCCTGGGCATCAGCAACCTGATTGATCGTGCCCTGACCGATTTTCCCCTTGTAAGCCTGACCAGTTTCACCGATATTCAAGACTATGATCATCAACTGCGGCGGCAGCTAGCGGATTATAGTTTGCGTCCATCCCATGCTCACCACGCACGCCTTACAGGATAAGTTCTTATGGATTTTATGTCGATTTTTCATGTGATTCAGCAATATTTTCTGCCCTTTATCGGCATTATTACGCTGTTGGTGTTTGTGCATGAGGCTGGCCATTTCCTGGCGGCGCGCTGGTGCGGGGTGCGGGTGGAGGTTTTTTCGATTGGCTTTGGGCCTGAGCTGTTTGGCTGGAACGACCGCTATCAAACCCGCTGGAAATTCTCCCTGTTGCCCCTGGGCGGCTATGTCAAAATGTTTGGCGACAGCACCGCGGCCAGCACCCCTGACAGTGACAACATTGAAAAAATGTCGCATGAGGAACAGGCGGTTACCTTTCATGGCAAAAATCTACGACAAAAAGCCTTAATTGTTTTCGCGGGGCCAGCCGCCAACTTCCTGTTCGCCTGGGTGCTGCTGACCCTGATGTTCGTCTTTATTGGCCAAACCATTACCAAACCGATTGTTAGTGAGGTGGTGGCTGGATCAGCGGCGGAGCAGGCAGGTTTCCAGGTCGGCGATGAAATTTTGTCGGTCAATGGCCGTCGCCTGTTGCGTTTTCAAGATTTGCAGCGGTCGGTGCAGATTGGGCTTGGTGAGCCCCTAGCGATTGAATATCGGCGCGGCGACCAAGTGCTTAATCAAACCGTCAATCCCGTGGTTAAGGAAATTACCGATCGTTTTGGCGCCAAACAATATATCGGTATGCTGGGCGTTAAGGCCACCGGGGTTGAGGTTGTGCCTGTAGCCCTGCTTGACGCCGCCCCCCAGGCGGTGGTGGAAATCTATGATTTGTCGGTCAGCACGCTAAAAGCTATTGGCCAAATTATTCGTGGCGCGCGCTCTGCCGAAGATCTGGGGGGGCCCTTGCGCATCGCCCAAATGTCGGGCGACTATGCCGCAGTGAACCTGGATCAAATGCTGTATTTCCTGGTGCTGCTGTCCTGCAACCTGGGGCTAATCAACCTGTTACCCCTGCCCGCGCTGGATGGTGGCCATTTGTTCTTCTATATTGTCGAAGGGTTGCGTGGACGCCCGCTCGCCCTGAAAATACAGGAGTACAGCATGATGGTGGGAATCGCCCTGGTATCCAGTTTGATGCTTTTTGTGACCTATAACGATATTCGGTCGCTAAAGCTGCTTGATTTCATTGGCCTGTAGGCTTTAGTCTGCTTGGCATGAAATCTTTCTTTTTCCCCTGCTCTGCTCCGCTGCTGGTTTTGCTGTTGGCAACAACCGCACCCATAACCGCCGCTGTTGCCCAAACCACCACCAGCATGACGGAGGAGGGCACGACCGTTGCCGCCGTTAAGGTGGAGGGGAATCAGCGGGTCGAAAGCGCCACCATCACCTCTTATCTGTCACTAAAGGTCGGCATGCCCTATAGCGCGGCCAAGGCAGATGAAAGCGTAAAAAATCTTTTTGCGACAGGGTTGTTCAGCGATGTATCCGTCCGCCCAAGCGACAATCAGCTGTTGGTGTCGGTTAAGGAAAACCCGCTGGTCAGCCAGGTCGCCTTTGAGGGCAACAAAAGCCTTAGCACCGAAAGCCTACAAAAAGAGGTGGCGTTAAAACCCCGCAGCATCTTTACCCCCGCGCAGGCCTTGGCCGATGCCCAACGGATTAGCCAGCTGTATATCCGCGATGGCCGCTATGCCGCCAAGGTGGAGCCCAAAACCATCACGCAGGATCAAAATCGGGTGGATGTGGTGTTCGAAATTGCTGAGGGGGAACCAACCTATGTGCACGCCATCAGCTTTACCGGCAATAAGGTTTTTACTAACAGCACGTTAAAAGAGGTTGTTCAGACGCGTGAAAACGCCTGGTACCGCTTTTTGTCCAACAGCGACAGCTATGACCCCAACCGCTTAACCTATGACCAAGAGCTGTTGAGCAAATTTTATCGCCAAAATGGCTATGCGGCGGTCAGTATTGGTTCGCCGATTGCTGAATTAACGCCCGAACAGGATGGCTTTTTTGTCACCATCCCAATTGTGGAGGGGGCACGTTATAAATTTGGCAAGCTGGATCTGCAAATCAACCTGCCCGAAGTGCCGAAAGATCAGCTGGAATCCCTTATCACCCTGCACAGTGGCGATTGGTTTAACGCCAAGGATATCGAATCCGTGGTTGGCAAGCTGTCGGATAAATTGGGCAGCCTGGGCTATGCCTTGGCCGAAGTGGAGGCGCAGGAGGAGTTGGATGCCAACACCCTGACCGCCGCGGTCACTTTTGTGGTTAAGGAATCGCCAAAGATTTTTGTGGAATCCATCAGCATTCATGGCAACAGCCGCACCGCTGATGAGGTGATTCGGCGTGAATTCCGCCTGGCAGAGGGGGATGTTTTCAACACCGCCAAGCTGAAACGGTCGCGCGAACGTCTGAAAAACCTTAATTTCTTTGAAAAAGTGGATATTCGCACCGAACCTGGCACCGCATCAGATCGCAGCAAGCTGGTGGTCGATGTGTCGGAAAAATCCACGGGTGAAGTCACCCTGGGTGGGGGTTATTCCACCTCTGATCAGCTGTTGGCCAACTTTAGCGTTCGCGAAAAAAACCTGATGGGTGAGGGTAAGGATTTACGCCTCAGCACCCAGCTTTCAACCCGCCGTCAGGAATATGTGATTGGCTATACCGAGCCCTATTTCCTGGATCGCAACATGACCGGTGGATTTGATTTATTTCGGAACAGCAGCGATTTAAGCCGACAAAGTTCCTATCAAGAGGAAGAGATTGGTTTTGCCCTGCGCACCGGTTATGAAATTGATGAGCGCTGGTCACAACAGCTGCGATACCGCCTGTCACAAAACAAAATTGGCAGTGTTGCCAGCGATGCATCCCGATACATTAAGGCGCAGGAAGGAACCAACGTCACCTCGCAAGTGTCGCAAACCTTGTTGTATGATCGCCGCGACAACAAAATTCAGCCGAACAGCGGTTATTTTGTTCGTTTGACCAATGATTTGGCTGGCTTTGGTGGCGGTGTGCGCTATTTGCAATCACGGCTAGAGAGCACCACCTATAACGAATTGACCGAGGGGGTCGTGCTGGCGATTGGGGCAGAGGGGGGCGCGATCACAGGATTGGGTCAGGATGTGCGCATCTCCGACCGCTTTTTCTTAGGCGGGCAAAGCTTTCCAGGCTTTCGTTCGGGTGGGCTTGGCCCCCGTGACACCGAACTTAACAACGGAGCCAACGATGCCCTGGGGGGGGAATACTATTACACGGCTAAGGCTGATTTAGGCTTTCCGCTTGGACTGCCCAATGACTTTGGCATCCGTGGCCATTTGTTTACGGTTGCAGGAACCCTGACCGGGGTTGAGGAAACTGGCCCCACCATTCAGGATGATGCGGCATTGCGGGCGTCCGCTGGATTTGGTATAGCCTGGGAATCGCCTTTTGGTCCGATTCGGGTTGACTATGCCAAACCTTTGGTTAAAAAATCCTTTGACCGTTCAGAAAACATTCTTTTTAGCTTTGGGACACAATTTTGATGATGAAACGTCTTGCCTTTATTTTTTCCTTGCTTTTGTTGCCTATGACCCCTGGTTGGGCTGAGGAGGCTGCCGCGGCACGCCCCACCAAAATGGCGGTGGTTGATGTGCAAGAAATTATGAAACAGTCTAAGGCCGCGTCAAAGTTGCGTGACCAATTAGAGGCGCAAAAAAACACCCTGCAAAAGGATCTTTCTAAAGAAGAAGATGGCCTGCGTGATCAAGAAAAGGAATTGGCCGATAAGCGTAGCGTGATGGCGGCGGATGCCTTTGAGCAAAAACGGCGCGATTTTCAGGATAAGGTAGCGGCTTTTCAGAAAAAGGTTCAGGAACGCTCCCGCGAATTGGATCAAAAATTTGCCAGCGGCAGCAGCCAGATTCGCAAAACCATGTTAGAAGGCGTCGCCGATGTGGCTGACAAAAATGGTTACACCATGGTGTTTTCCCGTGCCGACTTGCTGATTTTTGATAAGACGCTGGATGTAACCGACCAAGTGCTAAAAATCGTTGATCAAAAACTGCCCGAAGTGAAGCCAGAAGCTCCCGCTGCTGCCGCGAACGGTCCTTCTAAGAAATAGCGATTTAACATGGCTGATCCGCGGTTTTTTCAGCGCACTGCCAGCCAAAGCATTGCCGAACTTTGTGCCGGGTTGCCCGTCACCTTTCCTGACAGCGCGTCCAATCGCCTAATTAACGATGTGGCTCCGCTGGATCAAGCGGGATCAGGCGACTTAAGCTTTTTTGAAAACAGTCAGTATCTGGATCAGATGCAATCGACGCAGGCGGCGGCCTGCCTGCTGTTGCCCGTCCATGCAGAAAAACTGCCGCCATCGGTTATACCGCTGATCACCGACAACCCCTATTGGGTCTATGCCCAAATTGCTGCACGCCTTTATCCCCCCACGGACGCTCTGCAAGGGCTGGATGCAGACAGCTTTCAATCCATTGGTGGCAACCTGATTCACCCGACCGCCATCATTGATCCCACCGCAAAACTGGGGCAGCAGTGTGTTGTCGGCGCCTATACCGTTATCAGGGCGGGTGTAGAGCTGGGTCATCGGGTGCAGCTGGGCACGCATATGGTGCTGGGTCAGGGAGTGGTTATCGGCGATGATACCCTGATTGATGACCATGTGGTTATCAGCCACACCCTGATTGGCCAAAAGGTACGCATTTATCGCGGGGCAAAGCTGGGGCAACCCGGCTTTGGCTATGCTTTTTACCAGGGGCGCTTTACCCCCGTGCCGCAACTGGGGCGGGTGGTTGTTGAGGATGGCGTGGAAATTGGCGCCAACACCACCATTGATCGCGGCAGTGGCCCGGACACCATAATTGGGTCTGGCAGCATCATTGATAATTTGGTTCAAATCGGGCATAACGTGGTTATTGGCAAGGGTTGTGTGTTGGTTTCCCAGGTTGGCATTGCTGGCAGTACCAAATTGGGGGATTATGTACAGCTTGGTGGCCAGGCAGGGTTAACAGGGCACCTGAAAATTGGTTCAGGGGCAAAAATTGGCGCTCAAAGTGGGGTCATGCGTGATATAGAGGCTGGAATGGTGGTGGCTGGCAGTCCGGCGGTTGAAATCCGCCAATTTGGTCGCCAAGCTATTGCCCTGACTAAATTGGTGGCGGAAAACCGAAATGTTGGAAAAAAGTTGGTGAATGAGGGATCAAAAAAACATGACGACAGCACAAGCAATATCAATGATTAACCCCGTGCCTGAGGAGGGGGATCGCTGCGATATCATCCGTATTATGGAGATGATTCCGCACCGCTATCCCCTGTTGATGATTGATAAAGTCCATGCCATTAAGCCGCATGAAAGTGCGATTGGCATAAAAAATGTGACCATCAATGAACCCTATTTTGGTGGTCATTTCCCCACCATGCCCGTGATGCCAGGGGTTTTGATGATTGAGGCAATGGCGCAAACCGCCGCCGTGCTTGTCGTCTATAGTCTGGGCAAGGAATTTGAGGGCAAGTTGGTGTATTTTATGTCGGTTGAGGGGGCAAAATTCCGCAAACCGGTGATGCCAGGGGCTCAGCTGGAGCTACAGGTACAAAAGCTGCGCAGTCGTGGCAATGTTTGGAAATTCACTGGCACCGCCCGTGTCGATGGTGCAATTGTTGCCGAAGCCACCTACTCCGCCATGATTGTTGATTCTTAGAAATATCCTTAAGGACTGTAATGACCGCCTCCATCCACCCGACCGCCATCATTGATCCCAATACAAAGATTGGCGCCAATGTGCGTATTGGCCCCTATTGCACTATTGGTGCCGATGTCGTGTTGGGGGACGGATGCACGCTGGCCAGCCATGTGGTCATCACGGGGCACACCACCCTGGGCGAACAATGCAGCATCTTTCCCTTTGCCTCATTGGGTCAACCGCCACAGGATCTGAAATATCGCGGCGAACAATCGCGGCTGGAAATTGGATCCCGCGTCAATATCCGTGAGTATGTGACCATCAACACGGGTACTGAGGGCGGCGGCCTGCTGACCAAAATCGGTGATGACTGTCTGTTAATGGTTGGCGTGCATGTCGCCCATGATTGCCGGGTTGGCAATCGGGTGGTGATGGCCAACAACGCCACCCTGGCGGGGCATGTTACGGTTGGCGACCATGCCGTGATTGGGGGATTGGCGGCGGTGCATCAATTTGTGCGCATCGGCACCCATGCGATGATTGGCGGCCTGACGGGGGTTGAGCACGATGTGATTCCCTATGGCCTGGTCATGGGAGAGCGCGGCTATTTGCAGGGGCTGAACCTGGTAGGCCTTAAGCGTCACAACTATTCGCGTGATGAAATGAACGCGTTGCGGACAGTGTACAACAAATTGTTTGATGGCCACGGCACGGTTCAGCAAAAGTTGGAGCATTTTCAATCTCTTAGCCAAAGCCCCGCCGTATCCCAATTGTTGTCCTTTATCAGCAGCGAATCGCCGCGCTCACTCTGCATGCCCCGCATCAGCAATGGCCGCAGCAGCGGCAGCAATGGGGCAGCGTCGGCAGTGGCGGCAGCCTAAACTACCCAAATCCAACCACACCAGTCCTCTACCTCTACCTCTGCCCATGCCCACCCCATCCAAACTGGCTATCATTGCCGGCGGCGGCGAGTTGCCCAAACTGTTGGTAGCCGCCTGTGAGCAGCAACAGCGCCCCTATCTGCTGGTGGCGGTGGCGGGTGAGGCCGATAATGGCGGCCAAGACCAATGGTTCAGCGCCCTTCCCCATCTCAGTTTGCGCCTGGGCGCGGCCGCATCGCTGCTGGATCAACTGCCCGCGGCTGAGGTTCAGGCGGTGGTGTTTGCGGGGCGTATCAACCGCCCTTCGCTGGCCAGCCTTAAGCCAGATTGGGCAACCGCCAAATTGGCGATGAAGGTCGGGCTGCATTCTCTGGGCGATGATGGCTTGCTGCGCGCCCTGGCGGGGGTGTTGGAGGAACGGGGGATTGCGGTTATCGGCGCTCAGGAGGTGTTGGCTGATCTGCTGGCGCCAGCTGGCCAGTTGGGCGCGCATCCGTTACACGCTGACAGCCGCGCCGATGTGTCAAAGGGGTTGGCGGTTGCCCACGCCCTGGCTCCCCATGATGTTGGTCATGCCGTGGTGGTACAGTTGGGCGTGGTGTTGGCGGTTGAGGCGGCGGAGGGGACGGATCGAATGCTAAGCCGCATCAATGAGCTGAAAAAGCCTGGCCACCCACCCGTGCTGGTAAAATTGGCCAAAACCATTCAGGATGTTCGTCTGGATCTGCCCGCCATTGGCACACAGACCATCGCCATAGCTGCTGAAGCAGGGATTCAGGCCATTGTGGTCAGCGCGGGCAAAACCCTGCTGCTGGAACGTGACGCGCTGGTGGCGGCCGCTGATGCGGCGGGAATCGCCCTTCTGGGCTGGGAGGATGGGGCGCTATGACCGCCAAACGCCTGTTTATTGTGGCGGGGGAACTGTCGGGCGATTACCTGGGCGCAAAGCTGCTAAACGCGCTGCACCCCCTGATGAAAGAGCAGGGGTTGGAGGTGGCGGGGGTGGGCGGCCCCCTGATGACCCAGGCAGGCTTAACATCGCTGTTCCCGATGGAGGAGTTGGCGGTGATGGGGCTGTTGGAGGTGTTGCCGCGCCTGCGCCGTCTGCGTGCCCGCATGGCGCAAACCGTGCAGGCGGTGGCCGATTTTCAACCCGACCTGCTGCTGACCATCGATTCGCCAGGGTTCTGCCTGCGGCTGGCTAAGCAGGTGCGCCATACCCACCCCAATCTGCCGCTGTGGCACTATGTCGCCCCCAGCGTGTGGGCGTGGAAGCCGCAACGCGCCGCCAAAATGGCCGCGCTGTATGATGGCCTGCTGGCCTTATTGCCGTTTGAGCCACCCTATTTTACGGTTGAGGGGTTGGATTGCCGCTTTGTCGGCCACCCGATTGTGGAAAGCGGCGCCGACAAGGGGAATGGAGTCGCCTTTCGCGCTCGTCACCAGCTGGCCAGCGATACCCCCCTATTGTGTTTGTTGGCGGGTAGCCGAATGGGGGAGGTCAAACGCCACCTGCCCCTTTTTATCGCCGCCGCCGTCCAGCTAAGCCAAAAAATCGCTGGCCTGACGATGGTGTTGATTGTGCCAGAGCATTTGCAAGAGTTGGTGCAAGAAATGTTGCGGGAAATGTTGCGAAGTGTTCTGCGCGATTGCCCCCTGCCCTATCGGCTGGTAGGCGCCACAGAAAAATACGATGCAATGGCGGCCAGCCATTTGGCCTTAGCCGCGTCGGGCACGGTTACGTTGGAGCTGGCACTGGCGGGCGTACCCAGCGTGGTGGCCTATCGCGTCAACCCGCTGACCTACCAAATTGCTAAACGGCTGATCCGTGTGCCCTATGCCAGCCTGATTAACCTGCTGAATATTGGTTTTGGCAGGGGTTTTGGTGGTGGTTTTGGCAGTGACTTTGGTGGTGCTAGCCAGCCGCAAGAGGATCATCCGCATCCACCACCGCCGCCCGTTATCCCTGAGTTGATTCAGCAGGCCGCCACTCCGTCCGCCCTTGCCGATGCGCTGGCCGCGCTGTGGCAGAATCCGATGCAGCATCAGGCGCAAACCGATGCCGCCCAACGCGCCCTGCATCAACTGGGCTATGGCGAAAGTGCCAGCCCCAGCCAAAGTGCCGCCGCGGTTATCGCCAGCGTCCTGAACCCGCCACTCTAACGATCCCAGGCGCTCCTTTAGGCCGGCCTGCCATCCGACCATTGCGTTACAGCGCCATTGGTGACCTCCGCCGCGATGATGCCCGCCCGCCGCAGCTGTGCCAAATGATCCTCCATCGTGATCATGCCATGCTCATAGCCGACCTGCATCAGGGAGTGCAGCTGAGCCGACTTGTTCTCCCGAATCAGGTTGCGTACCCCCGCGGTGGCGACCAAAATCTCAAAGGCTGGCACGCGCCCCGCTAAATCCGCCGCATCCGCCTCCCCATTGGCTTCCCCATCGGCCTCCCCATCTGTCTCCAATGCCGCGCCAGGACGCCGTGTCAACAGCTGTTGACAGACAATCGCCTGCAAACAATCGGCAAATTGCATCATGGCAAAGCCCTTAGCCGCATCGCCAAAGCTGTCCACCACCCGATTAACCGCCAACGGCACACGGCTGGCATGCAGGGTGGCCAGCACCAAATGACCCGTATCGGCGGCCTGTAGCGCCAGGGCGATGGTTTCGGCATCGCGCAATTCCCCCACCACGATCACATCGGGATCCTGCCGCAACGCCTCCCGCAGGCCGCTGGCAAAATTGGGGGTATGGGTGCCGACCTGCCGCTGGCTAATCAGGCTTTGGCGCGGGGTGTGCAGATGCTCAATCGGGTCTTCCAGCGTTACAATATGGCGCGCCTCCTGCCGATTTATATGATCCACAAAGGCGGCCAGGGTGGTGCTTTTGCCGCTGCCCGCCTTGCCGCAAAACAGCATCAGCCCGTGCCGCAATTTGGTCAGTTCGTGCAAGGTTGGATGGGCGGGCAATTGCGCCAGGGTCAGCACATTGGGGGCAATCAGGCGAATCGCCATCCCCACCCCCTGTAGCCCGCTGGCAAGATGCACCCGCAGCCTACCAAAGCGCGCATCGTCCACGGCAAAATCCACCGCCTGGCCAGACTCTTGCCCCTGGCTGTTCACAACGCCCAGCAATGTTGCCGCATCGCCCACCGCCGCCGCGTCCAACGCCCCGTCACTCAGGCGGACTAAGGCGCCATCAACCCGCGCCCAGGCAGGCTGGCCAGCCTGCAAATGCAGGTCGGAGGCCTTGGCGGCGCGTGCAGCCTGCAACAGGGGCAACAAGTCCATCATGCCGACGCATAGTCCCCAAAAACGCGGGCAAACACCGCATCAATCTCGCGGTAGTAGTAATCCAGCTCTAACTTTTCGGGTAGGGCGGCAGCATGTTTCGACTCGCCCGAATCGGCCAGCTGGATCCGCAGACAGGCCAGCAGGTCGCCGCTTTTCCCAACCTTACCCGCCATCCCATCTTTTGCGGCCTTGGCCTGGCCAGCCACCACCCGACGGGCGGCCGTCTGCACCGCGCGATAGGCGGTATCGCGATCCATACCCGATTCCACCAGGCGCAGCAGCAGGCTTTGGGAGAACACCAGGCCATCGGTTTGCCACAGGTTGTGCGCCATCCGTTCGGAATCAATCTGCAACCGCTCCACCACCCCCGCCATCCGATGCAGGGCGAAATCCAGGGCGATGCTGGCATCGGGGGCGATAATCCGCTCCACCGCTGAATGGCTGATGTCCCGCTCATGCCACAGGGCGATATTTTCCAACGCGGCCAGGGTGTTGCTGCGCACATAGCGGCACAGCCCCACCACATTCTCACTCAAAATCGGATTGCGTTTGTGCGGCATCGCACTGGAACCCTTTTGCGCGGTGTCGAAATACTCCGACGCCTCCGCCACCTCTGTCCGTTGCAGATGGCGCAGCTCTGTCGCCAGCCGTTCCAACCCGCCCGCAATCACCGCCAGCGTGCTGAACCACATCGCGTGGCGATCGCGCGGCACCACCTGCGTCGCCAGCGTTTCTGGCTCCAGCTGCAACCGCTCGGCAACCGCCGCCTCCACCGCGGGGGACAGCTGGGTATAGGCACCCACCGCGCCCGACAACTTACAAATGGCAATTTCTTGGCGGGCATGGCTTAGGCGCGCCAAATTGCGCTGCACCTCCGCATAAAAACCCGCCAGCTTTAGGCCAAAGGTAATCGGCTCGGCGTGCATACCGTGGGTACGGCCGACACAGGGGGTCAGGCGGTGGCTGATAGCCTGATGGCGCAGCGCAGAGGCCAACCGTTGCAAGCCCTTTTCCAACACATCACTGGCGGCGCACAGTTGCAGGCTAAAGGCGGTATCGACTACATCGCTGGAGGTCAGGCCATAATGAATCCACCGCCCCGCATCGCCGGGCACCGATTCCGCTACCATGGTGACAAAGGCGATAACGTCATGATGCACCTGCGCCTCAATTTCCGCCATGCGGGCGGGGTTGATGGTGGCGTTGGCCTGAATCACCGCCAAATCGGCGGGCGGGATTTCCCCACGCTCAGCCAACACTTCCAACACGGCCAGCTCGACCCGCCACCATTGTTGCAACTTGGCCTCATCCGTCCACAAATTGGCCATCGCGGCACGGCTATAGCGACTGATCACGGCATTTCCTCCAGCAGTTTATTTTTGGGTTTTGTCACGGCTATCATAGGACAGCCTGCCCAATCGGCAAGGGGGTGTAAAAGTTGGACGATTGGCGGCAATAGGTGTAGCATCATCGCGGCCATGCCCCCGCAAACCATCCGCCATCAACCCATTCTGCATTATGATGTTTCGCCCTTCCCTCTCTAACCACCCCGCCCCAAAATCGCACCATCAGCAGCGATCCTTTGGCCGCAGGCGGGCATCGCAAGGCGGTTTTAGTCTGCTAGAGGTCGCCTTAGCCCTGACTATCATGACCTTTGCCCTAACCAGTGCCCTACCCCTGTTGCAACAGGCGTTGCAGGATGGCCGCCGCCGCACCACCGAAACCCGCCTGCAACAGGCGCAAAACGCTCTGGCCACCTATTTGCGTCGGACGGGGCGATTGCCATGCCCGGCCAGAGCGGGCAGCAGTGGTGGTGGTGAGCCGTTGGGGGCGGAGGTGGGCAGTGGCGCCCTGGGCGCAGCGATTCCCACCAATTGCGGCGGCATGGGGGATGGCCTGTTGCCCTTTCGCACCCTGGGCTTGGCGGGACAAGCCAGCGCGCAGGATGGGTGGGGGCATTGGTTGACCTATCGGGTTACACCACGGCTGGCCGATGGCAACCTGACCACCAACCCGATTACCGATTTTTGTGGCGTCAGACCCAGCAGCGCCCTAACCGTTGTGGATCAGGATGGCATCAGCCTGTCAGGGGGGCAGGTTGTGGCCTTTGTGCTGCTAAGTCACGGCGAAAATGGCGGGGAAAATGGCGCGGGTGCCATCAGATTGGATCAGGCGCGCGTGCCCGCCCCCACCGCCTCAGAGGCCGAAAACAGCAACGATGACGACACCTTTATGGCACGCCCCCTAAGCCAAAATCCCGACGATCCCTTTGACGACCTGGTGGTATGGCAAACCCAGGCCAACGCCGTCAGCTTTTTCGGCGCCGGCACCACCCCCATTTGTCGATGAAGGGGGGATGCGTAGCCTCCAAGCGATGATTTGATTTGGGGTTAACGCGCCCTATAAGAACTCATGACACGGCTGGCGGCCTCAGCAGCCCTATAAACAAGAGATGGTGGAACCACAAGCGCCACAAATGCTACATATCCTGCAGCGTAGCCAAGAAGGTGAAACCCCTCAGCGCCACTACCAAAACTTGACCTTACCTGATTTCCCATTCCAGATGACGCCATCAAAATCTCCTTTTTATTTGCAGAATTTTCATGCTAGCCATGATTCTTAGTAAACAAAATTGTCTTTGTAAGCAAGCGCATTATCGACTATTAGCACAATTTTTTAAAGCAAGAGCTCCTAATAACACAACTGTTGGTGATGCAAGCAACAATCCCAAGGAATCATTTCCAGTTGCAAAAAATCCTACGCTAAATGTAGCTGCTAAAGCAGCTACACGACCTTGATTTGTATTCCATAAGAATGAAAGGCTTGCTGGCACCTGTGTTGCAGAAACTGACTGTGACATTCCGATTCCCCCCTTTGCAAAAATTTTGCTGCAAGCGTCGCCAGATAATTTTTATAATATAAATCCATAAAAATGTCAAATGCAAAAATTTTATTATGTTTGTTAGATTTTTTTTAGAATATTCATATTTTGGCGGCACTAAGCCGCTATGCCTTGCTCCCTGGATGCAAGGGACGCGCTAAACCCGCTTAATAAAGGGGGTGACGTTGGATGTGCCAGGTGTCAACAGGGGACCAACCATCAGGTTGCTTGCCGGATTGACGCTGGCGGGATTGATGATTGGCGGGGGGTTGTGATGATCAACGCTGGTAATCACCAACTCCTCCTCCAGCGGCGAAAGCCAGGTCACATGCCCCATTTTGCGGTCGGGCAACACCTCACTCTTGCCATACAGATAAACCTTAGCGTCTTTTTCAAAGAACAGATGTTGCCACCGCTCCTCACCCACGCCGATCAGGTTGCGCATGATGGCGCGGGAATGCACCCGCACCTCCCCCAGGGGTAGGCCGCAAATTGCCCGTACCAGCTGTTCAAACTGGCTGGTGGTGCAGGCATCCAGCGTCCAGTGGCCAGAGTTGTGCGGGCGCGGCGCCAGTTCGTTCACCAACAGGCGACCGTCCAGGGTCACAAACATCTCAACCGCCAAAATACCAACCAGGTCGGTGGCGCTGGCAATCTGTTCGGCGATATGAAACGCCTCCTCAGCCAATTTGGGCAGGATGCGGGCGGGCGCAATGGTTTCCACCAAAATCTGATTCTGGTGTTTGTTTTCGGCAATCGGATAGCACAGGGTTTCGCCATCAATGTTGCGGGCAACAATCACCGAAATCTCGGTCGCCAGCTCAACAAAACCTTCCAGAATCCCCTCATTGGTTTGCAACCGCGCCCAGGCATCCTCAAGATTGGTGTGCGGATCCAGGCGCACCTGCCCCTTACCATCATAGCCCATGCGGTTGGTTTTCAGAATCGCGGGCAGGCCAATGTCTTTCAGCGCCGCCTTAAGCTCACTGGGGCTGCACACAAAGGCATAGGGCACCGTTGGAATGGCCAAACTGCGCAGAAAATCCTTTTCCCGCAGTCGGTTTTGGGCAATTTGCAAAATCGATGGCCAGGGGCGCACGGGTGTGCGTGAGGCAATTTGTTCCACACAGTCGGCGGGGATATTTTCAAATTCAAAAGTGGCCACATCGACTTGGTCGGCAAAAGCCTCCAGCGCGGCAAAATTTTCAAAGCCACCAACCGTGGTCATGGTGGCCACCTGGCTGGCGGGGGAATCGGCATCGGGGGTGTAAATATGGGTTTTGTAGCCCATAGCCGCCGCCGCCAAAGCGGTCAGCCTGCCCAACTGGCCGCCGCCAATAATCCCGATTGTTGCCCCCGGCAAAATCAGTTTTTGGTTGGTTGCTTGATAACTCATGGCTTGAGATTTCCAAAGTCTAGGGTTGCGTTAGGGGTTGGGGACTTTCGGGAATCGATGCGGTCAGCTGGGCACGGCGATCGGCCAGCCGTTGCGCCAACGCCTCATCCTGTAATGCCAGAAAACTTGCCGCAAGCAAAGCGGCATTGGCCGCCCCCGCCTCACCAATCGCCAAGGTTCCTACGGGAATCCCCGCGGGCATTTGCACGATGGATAACAGGCTGTCTAGGCCGTTTAAGTGGTGCGAGGCCACCGGAACCCCCAGCACGGGCAGTTCCGTAAGCGAGGCAATCATGCCGGGCAGATGCGCCGCCCCACCCGCGCCGGCAATAATCACCTGATACCCATTGGCCTTAGCGGACTTGGCAAAAGCATACATGCGATCGGGGGTGCGGTGAGCGGACAAAATTTTGGCGTCAAAACCGATGTTAAGCTGTTCCAGGACTTTGGCGGCCATTGTCATGGTTGCCCAGTCAGACTGGCTGCCCATAACAATGGCAACAGGTGTGCCGGCAGATGACGACTTGTTCAGCATAATATCGATTAAAGCCCCAGAAGAAACAAAGGTAAAAGCAAAATTGCATTAAAACGGGTTAGGGTTTGTCACTTTGGTCGCGCGATTGCGATTCCGTTAAATGGGTGAATTTCTCCCCTAGCATGGTTAACGCCTTAGTAAAAGGGGTTAAAATCTTTTCTTGCATTTTGGGGATATTTCGCACCTCGGCAAGGCGTCGATCCAAATAGGCCTCCACCGCAGCGGTAACGCCCGCGCCGCCCTGATTGCCCGCCTGCCCCTCCCCCTGTCCTACTGCATCGCCTTCCTGCCCCTGCTGCCCATCCTGCCGCAACCAATACATCATCGTGCTGCTATAGACCGCCGCCAACAGGGCACGCTTGCTGTACCAATTGTGGTCGGTGGCACGATCCCCCGCCAGGTACCACAGCTGGCTGCTGGCCTGCCAGACCCCCCGTTGCATTTGCCAGGCCAGACGTGGTTGACGGGCGGCCGCCTGCACCAATTGTTGCAACAGCCGATACTGCGGCGCCAACATTTCCAGCCGCGCCAGCACCAGGGTGCGCACGCGGGCGGTGGTGCCCATACCGGTCAGATCCAATGCGCTGGCCAGCTCGGCAAACTGATCCTGCCACGCCTGCTCCACCCGTTGCAGCAGGCTGACAACCCCCAGCGGCCAATAGGCCTGTGCCACCAAGTAATCCAGCCCGACATCATCGGCGGCCGCCTTCAAGCTGCTGATATTCCAGCCATTTGTGGATACCCTGGCCAGGGCGGCATCCTGCAAACCCGCAGGCCAGGATGGCAAATTTGAAAAAAAATGAGAATTTTTCATGGCAAACACCGATTAAGACTTCACAAAGGATAAATGTTTTAGTATGAACGCTGGTCTAACCCATTATGAAGGTGGAGGATAGGGCTTCGTGCTTATTTCTGTACAGGACAACAATGTTGATCAAGCGCTGCGCGTTTTAAAAAAGAAAATGCAGCGTGAAGGTATTTTTCGTGAAATGCGCCAACGGCGCGCTTATGAAAAGCCGTCTGAAAAACGCAAGCGTGAAACGGCCGAATGCATTCGCCGTCATCGCAAGCTGATGCGCAAACGCTTTGACCGCGACGGCTATTAGAACGCTTTAGCGCGCTTGGCTGGTTAGATAGGCTTTGGCAACGGCTGTTGGCGGGCGCTGACCAGCCTTGCCAGATTCCCTTTCGCGCTTTTTTTCGCAACGCGACTCAACCAATCCTTTTTGCATGGGTGCTTAGCTCAGCGGTAGAGCACTGCCTTCACACGGCAGGGGCCACAGGTTCGATCCCTGTAGCACCCACCATATACCCCAAGGCGATTTTAGCGACCTGCACCCTGCAAAAGTTGCTGAAAACGTGCAGCATCATCTTCCGCCACAACATCTGGCCAATACTGGCGCGCCATCGGCAATTGCGGATTCCTGGTAAAGGGCTGCCGCCCATTTGCTTTGGGCGACTGATACCCAATTTGCACCCTAGCCAAATGTTCCAGCACGGGTACATCGCCCAGCGATTGGCCGTTACCATCAACCACTGTCAGAACCAATGATGATCCGATGGCGCCCATCTGCTGCACCTGCCGATCGCAATCGATTTGGCGAACAACCATTCCATTGGGGGGTAGAATTAGCTTCGATAGTCCCCTAAGCGGTGGCTGATCCGCATAATAACTTAGCTGGCAACAATCCAGCTCCACAGAGGGCACATGGTCGTTGGATTGGCCAACAACCGCGCTGCCTTTCACCTCAATTTCCTGAACATGGCAATTGCCCATCAGCGCATAATCCAACACCACACTGTCCGATAGATACAGCCCCTTGATCATCATCGGATTTTCGTCCGTTCCATGCAGGGTTAGGTTGTTGATATAGGAGGTGGTGACAATCACATCCTGTATCACCCCGCCATACATCACGCTGTCGGTAATCGTGCAGTTTTCAATCCAGGTGCAGTCCATTATCGCACCGCTTAAATTCGCGCCGTCAATTTTGCAGTTGATCAGTCGCGCCCCGCTAAGGTTGACACCGCTTAACTCTGCCTCGCTAAGATCCACACCGATTAGGGTTGCACCGCTTAAATCCGCCCCCTGAAAATCCGCGCCGATGGCTGTTGCATTGTTCCACCAGCTACCCCGCAGATCTTTGGGCATCTTTAACCCGTTACCGTTAAATTCCCTTATCAACGCCCCGCGAAAGGTGGGGGGCAGGGCTTTGCCACCATTATAATCCCTGTGATTGCTGTGATCCCCCGTCGCCAAGCCAATATGATGGTCACTTAGATACTTTTTTACAGCCGCAGAATCTGTTAACAGCTGTGGAATTGCCAGCGATTCGGCCGCAGGAAGAAACTGGATAGCTGGCTGATCCCAGTCCCCATTCATCCGATCAGAGTGCGGCAATTGCCCCTTCAACATCATCCGCAACCCAAAGCGTTGCTGGATGCTTAGTTGACTCAAAAACCGCTCAAGTTCTTTGGCGGGGACATCGTGAAAACGCGCTTGCGTTGATTCAACATCCCCACGGGTTGCCCTGTTTTTGTCAAAAGCGTTTAAAATACCCATTAATCCTGATTTGGGATTACACCATCCATCTGGAATAACGGTCGTCCTATTGTTTGCTTTGGGCAGGTGTGACAGGCCAGAAAAATTGACTTTAGTAATATCTTCTCCACTGCAATCCGCCGCCCTGGCCGCAACTTGGCGAACCTCAAGGACTGGATCACTCTTAAATGCCTCAACCATCGCCTTATTAATCTGTGGATCTTCTGCAGCATGGGGCGCAAGTGCCTCAGCTGCCTTAAGGCGTATCGCCTCCAAACTATCGTTCTTCAGCGCCTCAGCTAATGCATTTTGAGCTACAGCTTGATCCGCATAGGGCGCAAGTGCCTCAGCTGCCTTAAGGCGAATTCTATTATCCAAACTATCGTTCTTCAGCGCATACTTCAGCGCATAAGCTAATGCATGTTGAGCTATAGCTCGATCCGCATAGCGCGCAAGTGCCTCAGCTGCCTTAAGGCGTATCTCCTCAAAACCATAGTTGTTCTTCAGCGCATAAGCTAATGCATGTTGAGCTATAGCTCGATCCGCATAGCGCGCAAGTGCCTCAGCTGCCTTAAGGCGAATTCTATCATCTCTATCGTTCTTCAGCACATCAGCTAATGCCTCTTTATGCATCATGTTTATGAGTGATTGAATTTGATCTTGATCCATCAAAAAGCATCTTTAAGCTTTTGTTAATAACAATTTGAAAAATATTATTCATAAAAAAATAAAATTGTCAATTTAAAAGTTTTTTTTGCGGCGATGAAATATTTTGCTGGGCTGGTCAATCAACCCGTCCCCCTACCGTTGGGCTGGAGTGTCAATCCCCCCCCAGTCAGCCCCAACACGGTTTTTTTCATTATCGCGCCTTAAAGCGGCTTGACGGCGGCGGGCAGGTTCGTAACACTGTTTCGCATGAGTGATTTAACCAAACTTTCAATGACACAGGCCTTGGCCGACCTGCGGGCTAAGCGATTCAGCGTGCCTGAATTGGTGCAGGCGCATGTGCAGGCGATGGCGGACAAACGCCACCTGAATGCCTATATCACCGAGACGCCCGAGCTGGCGATGAACCAGGCGGCGGCCAGCCAGGCCAACTATGACAGCGGCACGCCCGGGTTGATGGAGGGTATCCCCATCGCCATGAAGGATTTGTTCTGCACGGCGGGGGTGCGGACAACCGCGGCCAGCAAGATTTTGGAACCGTTTGTGCCGCCCTATGAATCGACCATCTCGGCCAAATTGCAACAGGCGGGGGCGGTAACGCTGGGCAAGGCCAATTTGGATGAATTCGCCATGGGATCCACCAACGCCACCAGCTATTATGGGGAGGCGGTCAACCCCTGGCAACGCCAATCCGCCCCCAAGGTGCGGCTGACCCCTGGCGGTTCCAGCGGTGGATCGGCCGCAGCCGTTGCCGCCCATATCGCCATGGCCGCCACCGGTACTGATACGGGCGGATCCATCCGTCAACCCGCGGCCTTTTGCGGCTTGGCGGGCATTAAGCCGACCTATGGCCGTTGCAGCCGTTGGGGCACCATCGCCTTTGCCTCTAGCCTGGATCAGGCGGGGGTGTTGGCGCGCAACGTGGCCGATTGCGCCCTGATGTTGCAGGCGATGGCGGGCTTTGATGCCAAGGATTCCACCTCAGTCGATTTGGCTGTGCCGAATTTCTCAGAAAAGCTGGGGACGTCGCTGCGCGGGCTGCGGATCGGCATTCCCCAACAGTATGATATTGACGGGCTGAACCCCGAATGCCGCCAGTTTTGGCAGCAGGGGCAGGAATGGTTGCGGGCGGCGGGCGCGGAGATTGTGCCGGTGCAACTGCCCCATACCAGCGCGGCGATGGCGGTGTACTATGTGATTGCGCCGGCCGAGGCCTCAAGCAATTTGTCGCGCTATGATGGGGTGCGCTTTGGCTTTCGCGCGGCGGGCAATTCTCTGCATGAAATGTACGAAAACACCCGTGGCCAGGGCTTTGGGCGTGAGGTGAAGCGGCGCATCCTGATCGGCACCTATGTGCTGTCGGCGGGCTATTACGATGCCTATTACACCAAGGCGCAACGGGTGCGGGCGCTGATTGCCGAAGATTTTCGTCAGGCCTTTGAGCAGGTCGACGTGCTGCTGGCTCCTACCGCGCCGACGGCGGCCTTTGGGCTGGAGGAAACCCTGTCGCCGATTGAGATGTATCAGAACGATGTCTTCACCATTCCCGCTAGCCTGGCCGGTCTGCCCGCCATGTCGGTGCCGGTCGGCCTGAACGCCGACAAGCTGCCGATGGGGCTGCAAATTATTGGTCGCCCATTCGATGAGGTCACGGTGTTGCAGGTTGCCAGCGGGCTAGAACATCAGGCGGCATTCACCGCCACGGCCTAAACAAAAAAACCAGCCTTTCACCACCAGGCATAACCTTGAGGAACAGCGGTGAAAGGCTTGGGTCAGAATTGATGCTTCAGCCCGTTATTTGGGCTCTGGGTCGGCGGGTCGATAGTTGGCTATGCTGGCCGCACGATCGCGCAGGGTTGCGGTGTCAGGAATTTGCAGCTCTGGCTCCCCACTTTTGGCGTTCAAAAACTGCATTACCATCTGTCCTGTTAAGGTATCGTAATGATAGTCTGGGGATGGATAGCCTGGCGCAATTTGCTTAGGCGTTGTCTGATCATTGCCCAAAAACGTCGAAGATGGCGAAGCCCCCTCTTTCAGGGCTGGTGCTGTGGGGGAAGGATTCTGCTCCTGGGCTATTGGCCTTGGTGGCGACAAAGCGGTCAATCCGCTCAACGGTGGCAATGCAATCATAACGCTCCTCCCTTGACGATCAAAAGTAACTAATCGAAACACCTGAAGCTATACTCAACTATAAATACATATTATTGTAGATTGGTTAATTTTACGGGTGATATGGTCGCAAGATTGAATTTTTTTGGCACACAGAAGAATTACAGAAGAAATCGAACAAATCTTCCGCTTAAAAAGCCTCTATGTTTAAAAAATAATTCAGATTTTTTTGTTATTGTAAAAAGATGTTTTAATGGAGACGTAGATGACTGACTACAGCCTTTACAATGTTCACGGTCAAAACGAATCCATCAAAACCTTGACCAAAATTCTGCAAACCATGGATGAAAAGTCCGGCCTGTATTATTGGAACGTGGTGTATTATGCAGACAATGGCGATATGATGATCCTGGTGGAAAACAACAGCCAGGCGTATTTTTTAATGGGGCCTATATACCTGTCTAGCCAATTTTAGAGTTAAAGGTGTTGCCATCCTTCTTTTAACCAACCAGCAATCCCGCCGATTACAAAAATTGCCCCAATAAGTATTAGACCACCCCAGAAAATAACTTTTATAATTTCACTTATATCCTTCTGCCATTGCTTCTGGTCAAAGCAACCCCAGATAAAGCAACCCACACAAAAAGCAGCAATCCACCACCACATAATTACCCCCTATTTTTGTGATAATTGTTTATGTTTTTCCGGTGCAGCCAATTCGGCATATACAGCCTTTATAGGCTCAATAGCGTTGGTATCTCTATCTGCAAAGTACTCTAATGCTCTGCCGCTTTTTATCCAAGTGTCTAACTGTAGATTAAATTCTGTCATTAGCTCGTTTGGATATAGGCGAGCCGCAACTACTGGGCGCCGTCCATCATCAAAGTCATGTTGATAGGTGGGAAATTCATCAGGATTAAGCCCTTTACCTCTCAACCAACCAGAAAATATCTTCCCCAGAGAAATATCAGGCATAAGATTTGCGGGGATGACATATCCCTTGGCTTCTAAGGCTCCTAATAGCTTAAAAGTCATTTGGTCGAGCATTGAAAAGTGCGTAGATGGTATCTTACCGCGATTAATGAGATAGCGGCGAATGTGGTAGGGGAATTTGTAAGAGTCTTTTATTCCCCCGCTTATCCATTCAAATACCCACTTAGAAACAAGTACCGCGAACTTTGGGGAAGCCCATTGCGCTAGGTTGATAGCAACTTGAGGATGAACCCAAGTGCCTTGCATACGTGGCGCACCCCCTTTGATTATCTGGACTAATTCCGATATCGGAATTCCGATATCGCTTGAAAGTTCAGTCAAAAACGCTTGTGTCGCTTTAACTTCTAGATAATGCCCAAGCTGTTTACCGCTTGCTTGGCATAAAGCCGTCGCATTCACATAACCATCATTTGCCCGTTGATCGATGGACACAGATTCAACTTGATGGCCGATTAGAGGTAACTCCCCTTGGGGATCGTCAGGCTTTTTGTTAGGAGCCGTGGTTGGTAACCTCACAAGCGTTTTGACGACATTCTCCATCGTATCGGGAATCGGCTCTATGATTTTGTCTTTAGGCGGGGACATGGATTAGCTCCTTATAGGTTAGACGGCGGTTTAGCATTTTTTCTATGGTCATGTCGATAAAGGCCATTGTACCGGAATCTGCCGTATTATGCCGGAAAGAAAATTCGTTAATATAGCGGTGTAAATGCTTGGGACTCATGTGGTGATAAATTCCGTTGTATCCACGTTTAAGGAGCGCCCAGAAACTTTCAACACCGTTGGTATGTGCTTGATCGCGGACGTACTCTCCTACGCTGTGGCATACGGCATGATGATTATAGCCACTCAGGCCGAGATAGGAACGGTGTTCGTCAGTGTAGACAGTAGCGCCCTTCTGCACATTGGCGTTAATGATGCCATGTAGTGTTTCGCGGTCCGTGGAATGAACCGGCATAGCGACTACACGACCACCGCGCTCTAAGATACCGATGACGGCCTTTTTACCGACAGCGCCACGACCAGATTTTAACTTCTTGTTGCTGTGTTTGTTTTTCTCTTTTCCGCCGATATAGCACTCGTCTATTTCGACTATATTGCCCATATCGCCATTGAAAGAGGTCATCCACGTTTCACGAATACGTTGTGCTAAAAACCATGCGGATTTCTGGGTAATACCAAGTTCACGCGCCATTTGGGTTGATGGAATCCCCTTGCGGGCCGTGGTCATCATGTAAATTGCCATCAACCACTTTTGCAGCGGGAGGCGTGATTCTGCTAATACGGTTCCGGTGCGAACACTGAAATGCTGGCGGCAATCGCGGCAACGGTATGCCATTGGTTTATGGTCTTTGCATTCAGCAACATCGACGCTACCACAATGGCCGCAGGAAACTGTACCTTTCCAGCGTTTAGTCTCGAAGTATAAACGAGCCGCTTCCTCATTTGGAAATTGCTTGAAAAATTCATATAAACTGATAGTTTCTGCGGTGGACATAGTATAATCCCTACTTGTTATGGAATTATACTAGCCAACTAATTACGGCTAGTCAAGCGTTATTTGGCTAGTTAAATATATAGGCCCCTTTTTAATCTATCGTTTGGCGATTACCAACCAATTGGATGACCATTTGGGGCTGGCCGCGTGGCGCGAAACAATGCTGGAATCGCCCAGTAAGGCAAGGCTAAAAAAAATGATTGCCGATTTGCATGGCAGCTCTGATGGCATTAGCACGCTGATAAAGGCGGTTGATGCGTCAAAGCCAAAACTGCATCTGATTACCGATCCGACCTAAAGCGGCAAACCTAAGACGGCAAAATCCCATGGAGTTTTACCAACGCGGCAAACTCAGGCGGATGACAACCATCGCCAAATACGGCATAACAACTAAATGGATGCTGCCCTTTCCGATGCTGTCCGTTGGCCCCATGTTTTGGTGGTGGATGATGACGACCGCCTGCGCGCCTTGTTGAGTCAATTGCTGCAACAATCGGGATTCTGGGTGACGGAGGCTGCCAACGCCGACCAAGCCCACCTGCTGCGTCGTTATTTTGCTTTTGACCTGGCGGTGGTCGACGTCATGATGCCTGGCAAAGATGGTCTAAGCCTGACCGCCGAATGGCGTGCCGCCGCCGCCGATGATTTGGATCATTCGGCGGATCTGCCCGTGCTGCTGCTGACCGCGCTGGGTGAGGCTGGCGATCGTGTGCGCGGCTTGCAGGCGGGGGCTGAGGATTATTTGGTTAAGCCTTTTGAGCCTGAAGAGCTGGTATTGCGCCTTAAAGCCTTGCACCGCCGCAACCAACAACAGCCGCTATCGGCGCCAACGGCCAATCCTATCCCCGCTGTGCCGGCCAGGGTGCGATTCGGTCGATTCACGGTGGACAGCGCGACGGGCATGGTTCGCCAAGATGGCCAGCTGCTAAGCCTGACCGCGGCCGAACAAGCCTTGCTGCAAAAACTGGCGTCCAGCCCCAATCAGGCCGTCAGCCGTGACGCCCTGCAACCAGCGGGATCATCCCCGCTTTCCCGCGCCGTCGATGTGCTGGTAACCCGCCTGCGCAAACGGTTAGAGCCCGATCCCAGCCGCCCTATATACCTGCAAACCGTGCATGGCGCGGGCTATCGGTTGCAAACGGAGGGCGTGGCATGAGGATGCCGCGCCGCCTATTGCGTCGATTTCGGTTTTTCATCCATTCCAAATGGCCGCGCCGACACGATCTTCTACCCAAAAGCCTGTTTGGCCGAAGCTTTTTGATCATCGTCGCGCCAATGGCCGTCCTGCAACTGGTGCTGGCCTTTGTGTTCTATGAGCGGCACTGGGAAACCGTTACCCGCCGCCTGACCAACGCCCTGGCCAATGAGGTGCGGGTGATAACCGTGCTGATGGCGGGTCAGGCCAACACCGATTACATTCCGCGCCAGGTGCAATCGCTGGCGGGTATTATGGAAATGCAGCTTAGCTTGTCAGCGGGTGGTGAGCTGGCGATCAATGAATCCTACAACAAAACCGAACGGCTGCTGGAAAAAGCGCTGCACGAAACCCTGCTGTACCCCCTGCACATCGAAATTAATCGCGACGCCAAACAGCTGAACATCTGGATTCCGTGGGGCGAACGGGTGTTGCAGGTGCAGGTCAATCAGGAACGGGTGCTCAGCTCCACTACCTATATTTTCATCCTGTGGATGGTGGGCACAGCCGTGTTGGTCGTCACCATTTCGGTGCTGTTTATGCGCAACCAGGTTAAGCCGCTGAAACAGCTGGCCAAGGTAGCCGATGATGTCGGCCGGGGGATTGATTTGCCCGCCCTGCGCCCCAGTGGCGCGTTGGAGGTGCGGCAGGTGACGGTGGCCTTTAACCGCATGCGTGACCGACTGCAACGTCAGGTGACAGGGCGGATGGAAATTCTGCGCAACGTCAGTCACGATCTGCGAACGCCCCTGACCCGCATGCGCCTTATCATTGCTGGCCTGCCGTCTGGACAGATGCAGGATGATTTGCGGCAAGAACTCAGTGAAATGAATCAGATGATCGAAGGCTATTTGGCTTTTGTGCGCGGTGATGCAGAGGAAACGCTGCAAACCATTTCCCTTAACGACTGGCTGCAGGAAATGGCGCACTCCTTTAGCCTGCCCGATCGGATGATTAAGGTGCGCCAGCCCAGACAATCGGTGCAATTTTCTATCCGGCCACAGGCGGTTCGTCGCGCCATCGGCAACCTGCTGACCAACGCCATGCGCTATGGGCAACAGGTACGGCTGAGCGCGCAGGTCAAAAGCGATGAAGTCTGGATTGTGGTGGAGGATGATGGGCCCGGCATCCCCGCTGATCAGCGTGCCAGCGTCTTTCGGCCGTTTCAGCGGTTAGAGCCCAGTCGCAATCAGGCAACGGGCGGTTATGGCCTGGGCATGACCATCGCCCTTGATCTAATCCGTCAACATGGCGGCGATATCCTGCTAAGCGAATCGGTGCTTGGCGGGCTAAAGGCCACCATTAAGCTGCCGCGATAATGGATGGGTTAGCTTGCATCAGCTTGACATGATGGTGCAATTGGGGCGGAATTGCTTAAATCGTCAACAATAGTGGTTTTGTCCGCTAATCAACCCATAATTTTAAAAGAAATTTGAATGCGCAGACCACTTGCCATCATTGGGATGTCTCCAGGCAATAGCTATTTCAAAGACTATGAGGTGCGTTTTCTTTTAAAAGAAGCGGTTGAGCGCTTTGGCCGATGCGTTATTATGGTGGCGGATGTTCCTGCAATTGCAACCTATGTTGCCCTTGGCTATCCCTACAATCGGGCACGCAACAAAGCCATCCCTAAAGGTAACAACCTCAAAAATCGCACCCGTAGGCTTGCAGAGGAATTGGGTTATACAGAAGATCAGGTTCGGATCATTGACTGGGCGAATGAGGTTGAAGATGACCCGCGCTACACCGCCCATTACGAGGCAATCGTCGAAAAATATCGCCTTCTTCCTTTTTTTTCTGCAGCGGTTCGCCAAACATCCCGTGAAGTTCTTGAGGCGACTGGCAAGATCGGCGACAATTTGGACGCAGCTGTCGAAAGTGCAACCCACTACCTATTGTCAGAGCTTGCATTTTTGGAATTTGCACCAGAATTTTTCGCGGCAAAGCGCGTTTGCTATGTCTACCATCGCAATTGGCCAATTTACGAAAACTATCTTAGCGGCCATTACGACCGCAAGCCTAAACCGCATTTAGACTTTTTGCTGCTCGAAGCTCCCTATGAAACCTATATCTCTCTTCATAATGATGAAGTTTCTGAAGGTTATGCGATGCACGACACCTATAGTCGCATTATGCAAAGCGGGATTTTGCGCGCCGCCTTTGTCGATTACCCACCTGTGCTTTATCGGCATGAAACCGGATTTTCAGGGATTTTCTATGAAATCATAACCAGCTTTGCGAACAAGCATCAGCTAAAAATCGAATGGGTTGAGGAAACGGGGTATGGCGTTGTCATTGAGGGATTATCAGAGGGGCGCTTTGATATTTTTTGTTCCGCCACCTGGCCAACCGCTGAACGCCATCGCCATGCCGCACTTAGCTATCCAGCGTATTATAGCAATGTCGGCGTATGGGTGCGCGCTGACAGCCCGTTAGCACAGGGTGATTGGCTGAACCTCGATCATGAACGGTATCGAATGGCCATTACAGAAGGGGATATTACCCATGCCATTTGCCTAACCGATTTTGTGCGTGCCAGATGGGTGCGCATGCCACAATTGGGACGCGTTAAGGCGCTTTTGGATGCTGTTGCTAATGGCAGCGCTGATGCAACCATCGCAGAGACAATGACCTATGAAGCTTATGCCAAAAGCCTTTCATCCCCTCTGGTCAATATTTCTAAAAAGATGCCCATTAGACGCTATGCCAACTGTTTCCTTGTCGCCAAACATCAAAATGATTTCGTCGACATGCTTAACGATCACATTCTCTCTCTGCACAAAGGCGCTGAGATTAAGCGGCTGGTAGAACGATATGTCGACAACACAGACGGGATATTTTTCCCCACTGATCAAAGTCAACCAATCTGACTACACTGACAGCGATTGTGAATCTTTTGATTATTCAGCTTCAGCTTCAGAGGCAGGGGCAGCACGAAGCTTGGCCGATTCGTCACGCCCAACAAACTCGATAATAGCCATGGCCGCGGTGTCACCATAACGCTTACCCGCTTTGATGATGCGGATGTATCCACCCGGACGGGACTGATAACGCGGACCCAGCACGCTGACGATTTTCGCGGTCGCGCTGTCATCACGCAGGGTGTTGTAGATTAAGCGGCGATTGGCCAGGGTGGCTTCCTTACCGACCGTGATCAGCTTTTCCAAATACGGACGCAATTCTTTTGCCTTAGGCAGGGTCGTCGTAATTTGCTCATACTGCACCAAGGATGAGGCCATGTTGCGTAACATAGCCAAACGGTGTTCGCTGGTGCGGTTTAATTTACGGCCGGCTAAACGGTGGCGCATGACCTAAACTCCTGTTCTTATCCTGGTGATCTGCAATATGCGAATTAATTTTTAGTAGGGTTCTTCAAGCTTTTTGGCAAGCTCTTCGATGTTTTCTGGCGGCCACCCCTGAACCTGCATACCCAGATTCAGCCCCATGGTTATCAGCACCCGCTTGATTTCCTCCATGGACTTACGGCCAAAGTTCGGGGTTTTAAGCAGATCCATCTCGGATTTCTGCACCAGGTCACCAATGTAAACAATGTTGTCGTTTTTCAGACAGTTGGATGCACGAACTGACAGCTCAAGCTCTTCCACCCGGCGCAACATGTTCGGATTGAATGGCAGATCCAGCTTGCCACCATGCTGGCGGGCGGCACCTGAATCATCAAAATTCACAAACAGCTGCAACTGATCCTGAATAATGCGGGCAGCGATACCAGCAGCATCCTCAGCCGTCACCGCGCCATTGGTTTCAATGGTCATGGTCAATTTGTCATAGTTGGTAATTTGACCAACGCGGGTGTTTTCCACCTTAAAAGCCACGCGACGCACGGGAGAGAAAATTGCATCAATCGGAATTAACCCAATCGGGGCATCCTCTGGCCGGTTTTGACTGGCCGGCACATATCCCTTGCCATGCGCCACTGTCAGTTCAACTTCAATTTTGGCATCACGATCCAGGGTGCAAATGACCAAGTCGGGATCCAGAATCTCAACATCAGCGCCGGTTTCGATTTGCGAAGCACGCACCTCACCAGGGCCTTTGGCCTGAAGGCGAATTTTGCGAGGGGTATCCGATTTCAACCGAACGCCCAACTGCTTCAGGTTCAGGATAATATCGGTCACATCCTCACGCACCCCAGGGATGGAGGAGAATTCATGCAAAACGCCATCAATTTGGATTGCGGTCACCGCTGCACCCTGCAGGGACGACAGCAGCACGCGGCGCAAAGCATTGCCCAGAGTCTGGCCAAAACCACGCTCCAACGGCTCCGCGGTAATGGATACGACGCGCTTGTTGTCGTTTTCGACGGCAATATCCAAATGATTGGGCTTAATCAGGCTTTGCCAATTGCGCTCAATAACAGTGATGGTGCTCATTATCTATTCCTTTATGCAAAAAAACACTTAGACGCGACGACGCTTTGGCGCGCGGCAGCCATTATGGGGCACAGGAGTCGTATCGCGAATTGCCGTCACCGTGAATCCGATACTTTGCAAAGCCCTAAGAGCCGATTCGCGACCTGATCCAGGGCCCTTAACCTCAACCTCAATCAACCGAACGCCATGTTCCCTAGCCTTCTTACCGGCATCTTCCGCAGCAATTTGGGCGGCATAGGGGGTCGATTTACGCGCGCCCTTAAAACCCATCGATCCAGCCGATGACCAAGAAATGGCATTGCCGAACGGATCGGTAATGGTCACCAAGGTGTTATTGAATGTGGAGCTGACATAGGCACGCGCGCTCACGATATTCTTTTTTTCTTTTTTCTTGGTCTTTTGACGAGGTGGCACAACTAAACTCCTAGTTAATTACGTTACTTTTTGATCTTTTTCTTGCCGGCAATAGCAATAGCTTTACCTTTGCGGGTACGCGCATTGGTTCGTGTCCGCTGACCATGTACGGGCAGACGACCCGAACGGTGACGCAAGCCGCGATAGCAGCCGATATCCATCAATCGTTTGATGTTAAAGGACACCTCACGACGAAGATCCCCCTCTACTTTATAATCGCTGTCAATAATCTGACGGATTTGTAGAATCTCGGCTTCACTCAACTGATGCACACGCTTTGTGCTGTCGATGCCAGCCTTAGAACAGACCTCAAGGGCTGTTGTTGGCCCGATGCCATACAGATACCTTAGGGAAATTCCCAAGGGTTTTTGAGAAGGGATATTAACACCAGCAATCCGTGCCACGGGTTTATCTCCAATAATTTTCAGGTGAAGTAAGAACACTAGTCATGAAAACAGCTTTGTCAATAGCCAGTTTCATGAGATTATGCTGATACTTTCTCCTGGTTGGTTAATTTAAGGACAGCGGCCAACCGTGCGGCCACTGTTTCAACGGTACCAGTACCATTAATTCTGCTAAGCAGGCCACGCTGCTCATAAAAAGGCAACAGAGCCGAGGTTTGATCCGCGTAAACAGCCAGCCGTTTTTCCACGACCTCTTGCTGATCATCTGGCCTTACAACAAACTCTTTGCCGCCGCATTGGTCGCAAACACCCGCAACAGCGGTTGGGCGATACACGCGATGATAGCCTGCTCCGCAGCTGGCGCAGGAAAATCTGCCCGTAACCCGCTCAACGATATAGCTTTCTGGCACATCCAACGCGATAACAGCGGTGACTGCTTCACCGCGTTTGGCCAAAAACTGCTCCAGCGCCTCAGCCTGAGCAGGTGTACGGGGAAAACCATCCAGGACATAACCAGCCGCCCCTTGGGAAATCTTTTCTTCAATCAACTTAATAACAACGTCGTCGGGAGCTAATCCGCCCTCACTCATGATTGATTTGACCCGTTCGCCCAGGGCAGATCCCGACTTGATGGCCTCACGCAACATATCGCCAGTAGCCAATTGAAGAAAGCCATAATTGGCTTCCAGCAATTTGGCCTGCGTCCCCTTCCCTGCTCCGGGGGCTCCCATCAAAATCGTTATCATGAACGACGCCCCTGCAATCCTGATTTTTTCATCAGACCTTCATATTGGTGCGCCAACATATGACCGCTGATTTGGGTAACAGTTTCCATGGTCACCGACACGACAATCAACAAGCTGGTACCGCCAAGCATAAATGGCAAACCATAATGAGCAATCAAAAATTCAGGAAGCAAGCAGACAATTGTCATGTACAGAGCGCCAACAACAGTCAAGCGGGTTAAGATAAAATCCAGATAATCCGCCGTATGTTTTCCCGGACGAATACCAAGAATAAAGCCGCCATTTTTCTTGATGTTATCCGCTGTTTCAACTGGGTTAAACACCACAGCTGTATAGAAAAAGCTAAAGAAAATAATCATAAAAGCATACAAAGCCATGTGCAGAGGCTGGCCGAAGCTCAATGCGCGAATGGTGTTGGATAACCATTCTGGTGCATCCGCACCCACACCAGCACTGGCAATGGTGGTTGGCAAAAGCAATAAGGAGCTGGCGAAAATGGGCGGAATCACCCCAGCACTGTTGAGCTTTAGTGGCAGATGGGTTGACCCACCGCCAGTCATCCGCATGCCAACTTGGCGTTTTGGATACTGAACCAATAGGCGACGCTGGGCGCGCTCAACATACACAATAAAATAGACAACCGCGATGACCAGAAGCAAAACAGCAAAGATGAAACCGATTGACAGGGCGCCCGTGCGTCCCAATTCCAGGGTGTTACCAAGTGCAAGAGGCAAATTGGCCACAATGCCGGCGAAGATAATCATCGAGGTGCCATTGCCAATGCCGCGAAAGGTCATCTGCTCACCCAACCACATCAAAAACACGGTGCCACCGGTAAGCATAATCATGGTGGTCAGGCGAAAGGATAGGCCTGGATCCAGCACGGCAGACACACTGCCACTGCGCATGCTCTCAATGCCAATCGCCAGCCCATAGCCCTGCACCATCGCCAACAAAACCGCGGCGTAACGGGTATACTGGTTAATCTGCTTGCGGCCGCTCTCACCCTCTTTTTTCATGGCTTCCAGCGATGGCGACACCGCCGTCATCAACTGCATGATAATCGATGCGGTGATATAGGGCATGATGTTTAGGGCGAAAATGGTCATCCGCTGCAGCGCGCCACCCGCAAACATATCAAACATGCCAAACAAGCCACCGCCGTGACTTTTGAACATCTCAGAAACGACAGCACTATCAATTCCAGGCAGAGGAATATAGGTGCCCAAACGATACACAACCAACGCGGCAAGGGTAAACCAAATGCGGCTGTGCAGTTCTTTGGCGCGAGCAAAAGCAGCAACAGATAGCTGATCACCAGCCCCTAAAGGGCGCTGTGCAGATCCATAGACACTTTGTCGCGATGACACGGTTAGGCACCAACCAGCTGCAGCGTACCGCCAGCCTTAGCAAAAGCCTCTTTCGCAGAGACAGAAGCGGCATGGACTTCAAGTACGATCTTGGACTTTAGCTCGCCTCTGGAAAGCAGTTTAACGGGCAGATTGTCTCGTACCAAGCCAGATTGACGCAACACGTCAATGGTGATGGGATTTTTGACAAGATCACTACCAGAATCGACAAGCTGTTGCAGGTCATCCAGGTTAATCAGGGTATAGGTCACTCTAAAGGGATTGTGGAAGCCGCGCTTAGGCAAACGACGATACAGGGGCATTTGACCGCCCTCAAACAATTTTCTTGCGCCGCCACTACGCGCTTTGTGACCCTTGTGACCCTTGCCGGAGGTTTTTCCCTTGCCTGAGCCAATACCACGACCAAGGCACTTTGGCTTTTTGCGTGCTTCGGGGTTCTCACGAATTTGATTTAACAACGACATTGCTGTCTCCTTTAACCGTTTAATTCTTCGACAGTTATCAAATGCCGCACTTTGCGCACCATGCCACGAATGCTTGGTGTATCTTCACGCAACACGGTATGCATGCGGCGCCTGATACCCAAACCAACTAAGGTGGCCTGCTGATCCGCTTTAGCGCTAATTGAGCTGCGTATCTGGGTAATTTTTAGCTGTTTATTCTGGGTCATCGTCCTATTCCTTTACCACTTCAACAATGACATCAGCCTTGTCCGATGATTTTGTAACATCACCACGACGACCAATCAAATCACTGATTTTTTTGCCACGGCGCGCCGCAATCTGACGGGGGGACTCTACACCACTCAAGGCATCCAGGGTAGCCCGAACAACATTGTGTGGGTTTGAAGAGCCAATCGATTTGGCCACAATATCCTGCAGGCCAAGGGCTTCCAATACGGCACGCATCGGACCACCAGCAATAACGCCTGTACCGGCAGGTGCCGAACGCAGGGTAACTTTACCCGAGCCATAATGGCCATAGGTATCGTGATGCAGGGTGCGCGCCTCACGCAACGGCACACGAATCATCGCACCTTTGGCATCCTCGGTGGCCTTACGCACAGCATCAGGAACTTCGCGTGCCTTGCCTGTACCAAAACCTACACGGCCCTTAGTATCACCGACAACCACCAGCGCAGCAAAGCCCATGCGGCGACCACCCTTAACAGTTTTGGCTACACGGTTGACGCTAACCAGTTTTTCAACCAGTTCGCTGCCTTCTTCGCGGATTTTTTTATCTGGTAGTGCCACAGAATGCCCCTTTAAAATTTAAGGCCAGCAGCGCGCGCGCCGTCAGCCAATTCTTTAACCCGACCATGATAGACATAGCCACCACGATCAAAAACCACTTCATTAATGCCCGCAGCCAAAGCTTTTTCGGCAACCTTAGTACCAACCCTGGCCGCAGCAGCTTTGGTTGAACCTGTCTTCAATTGCTTTTGCAGATCTTGATCAACAGTCGATGCGCTAACCACGGTTTTGCCAGCTTTATCATCAATAATTTGTGCATAGATATGCTTGCCTGATCGGCAAACTGACAGACGCATACGACCAGCGCCACGCAGGCGGATGGTGGTGCGAACCCGACGCTTGCGACGGTCGAAAAGTGGATTACCCGATGCCATTATTTTTTCTTTCCTTCTTTGCGGCGAACATACTCACCCTCTTTACGAATACCCTTGCCTTTGTAAGGCTCAGGCGGACGATAACTTTTAATTTTGGCCACCACTGCACCAATCAATTGTTTGTCAATCCCCTTAACGGTCAGGGCTGTCGGCTTCTCGCTAACAATCGTGACACCTGCAGGAATTGGATAAACAATGTCGTGACTGTAGCCAAGCTGAAGAACCAAATTCTGTCCTTGAACCTGGGCGCGATACCCAACCCCCAAAATTTCAAGATTTTGAGAAAATCCAGTGCTGACACCTGTCACCATATTGGCAATACGGTTGCGCATGGTTCCCCACATCATCCTGGCAAATTTGTCTTGACTAAGGGGGGTAACGGTTATCTCGCCATTTTCAAAAACCACCGAAGTGTTGGATGATAATGGCAGAGAAAGCTCGCCCAGCTTACCCTTAACAACCAGGTTATCGTTGACCGTATCAACGGTAACGCCTGCAGGGAGCTTAACGGGATTTTTTCCAACGCGCGACATAGCTTTTTTCTTTCTTTAAAATACCGTGCAGAGGACTTCGCCACCAACATTCGCTGCTTTTGCATCAGCGTCGGACAATATCCCACGTGAGGTCGACAAAATTGAAATGCCCAAACCATTATAAGACGGCTTTACATCCTCGATTGGACGATACACGCGACAACCTGGCTTAGAAACACGCTGAATATTAATGATTGCAGGGCGACCTTCGTGGTATTTCAGCTCGACGCTCAACTCTTTAACATTAGGACGCAATTCAGAGACAGTATAGCCACGAATCAAACCTTCCTGCTGCAAAACCGCAAGAACACCTTCACGCATTTTGCTGTAGGGGGCTTTAACAACCGATTTACGCACCATCTGCCCATTGCGCAGACGTGTCAACAAATCACCAATTGGATCACTCAAAGACATCTTACCAACTCGCTTTAATTAAACCAGGAATGAGACCGCGCGAACCCAAATCGCGAATCAGAACGCGGCACAAACGAAACTTTGACCATACACCACGGGGGCGACCAGTAATTCCGCAACGGTTGCGGTAACGGATTGGCGCAGAATTCTTAGGCAGTTTTTGCATTTGGAACTGCAACTGAATGCGCTCCTCAACACTGATGCTGCGATCCTTAATTTGTTTGCGCAGAGCATCACGCTTTGTGGCGGTACGATCAGCAAGCTTCTTGCGATGCTCATTCTTATTTACGGATGATACTTTCGACATGGCTTTCTCAGTTTTGAATTGGGAGGTACAGGGCTTTTAAAAGAGCCTTACCTTCGTCATTGGTACGGGCGCTGGTGACGATGGTTATATCCATCCCACGAATTTCGTCAACCTTATCGTAGTTAATTTCAGGAAAAACAATTTGCTCCTTAAGACCCAGGCTGTAATTGCCATTCCCGTCAAAGCTTTTTGCGGACAGTCCGCGAAAATCTTTAACCCGTGGCAGGGCAATCGTAACCAAGCGATCCAGAAAGTCATACATACGTTGACCGCGCAAGGTGACGCGACAACCAATCGGAAGATTGGTGCGGAGTTTAAAGCCAGCAATAGACTTTTTCGCCTTGGTAACAACGGCTTTTTGACCAGCAATTAAGGTTAGCTCAGCGGTAGCCGCCTCAAGCTTTTTTTGATCCTGAACAGCCTTACCAACGCCCATGTTGATGTAGATAGCCTTAACCTTAGGAATCTCCATAACGTTTTTGTAGGTAAATTCCTCGACCAAAGCGGGCTTAACCACTTTTTCGTAATGCTGCATTAAACGGGGGGTATAGGTACTCATAATCTTTACTAACCAATTTGTTCGCCAGATTTTTTGGCCACACGCACCTTTTGACCATCAGGCAAAAAGCTAAAGCCAACACGGGATGCCTTAGATGTTTTTGGATCAACAAGGGCAACATTTGAAACATGGATAGGGCGATCAATCACCACAATTCCACCAGCCGATTGCGCGGTTGGCTTGCTGTGCTTCTTGGCCTGGTTGATGCCACCAACCAAAACACGATCCAGCTTTGGGTAAACCGTGGCAATCTCACCAGTTCTGCCCTTATCTTTACCCGTCAACACAACGACTTTGTCGCCTTTTTTTAAACGCCGAATCATGGCTACAGCACCTCCGGCGCTAGGGAAATAATTTTCATGTATTTTTTGGCTCGCAACTCACGCGTCACCGGGCCAAAAATCCTAGTTCCCAATGGCTCGCCCTGTTTGTTAATCAAAACAGCGGCATTACGGTCAAAGCGAATGGCGGTACCATCGTTGCGACGAATTTCCTTGGCGGTACGAACGATAACCGCACGATGCACGTCACCTTTCTTCACCTTGCCACGCGGAATGGCATTTTTGATAGCCACAACAATGACATCGCCCACATCAGCTGTCCGCCGATGGGAACCGCCCAGCACCTTAATGCACTGGATGGTTTTGGCGCCAGAATTGTCGGCAACCTGCAAATTTGTACGCATTTGAATCATGATGCGATCCCTTCACTGGTGACGGCCAACAGAACTTCCCATTTCTTGTTTTTGGAAATAGGAGCACATTCCTGAATACTAACGGTTTGACCAATTTGATAGTCGCCCTCGCGCTCAACATGAACAGCGTACTTTTTGCTCAACTTAATAATCTTACGGTAAAGGGGGTGTGTGGTGCGACGTTCAACACGCACAACCAAGGTCTTTTGCATTTTATTGCTGACCACAACACCTTGCATCACGCGACGCGGCATAACGAAATCCTCTATATTCTATTGCTGTTTAAGCAGTTGTTCTCTTAAAAACGTCTGCACCTTGGCAACCGAACGGCGAACATAGCGCAAACGCGATGGGTTTTCAAGGGCTCCCTGCGCTTTTTGAAAGCGCAAATTCATAGCCTCACGATAAAGGTCGCGCAACTTATCTTTCAACTGATCTGAGGTCAGCAAACGTAGTTCTGTATTTTTCATCTTAGGCTAATCCGGGCAGACGTTTAACAAAGCGGGTATCAACCGGCAACTTGGCTGAAGCCAGGGCAAAAGCCTGCACTGCAACAGCTTCAGGCACGCCTTCAATCTCAAACATGATGCGACCTGGGCGAACGCGGGCAATCCAATACTCAGGACTCCCCTTCCCGCTTCCCATCCGAACTTCGGCTGGCTTGGTACTGACAGGAATATCAGGGAAAATTCGAATCCATACTCTACCCGCACGTTTCATTGAACGGGTAATTGTACGACGAGCTGACTCAATCTGACGGGCTGTTATACGACCCGCATCAACGGTTTTCAAGCCATAGGAGCCAAAGCTTAAGGTTGCGCCGCTTTTAGCGTCACCATGAATGCGGCCTTTGTGCGCCTTACGGTATTTTGTTCTTTTTGGACTTAACATTGTTCTTACCCAAATGCTGGTGTTTCGACGGTCAGTTTGTCATTTGCTGCGGGATCATGTTCCATGATTTCGCCTTTAAAAATCCAAACCTGCACGCCACAAATACCATAGGTGGTTTTGGCAGTGCCATAGCCAAAGTCAATATCGGCACGTAGCGTGTGTAGCGGCACGCGCCCTTCACGGTACCATTCCATACGCGCAATCTCTGCACCACCCAAACGACCTGAGCAATTAATACGAATACCTTGCGCGCCCAAACGAAGAGCAGATTGCACCGCGCGTTTCATGGCGCGACGATAGGAAACCCTTTTTTCAATCTGTTGCGCAACCGATTCGGCCACCAATTTGGCATCCAATTCAGGCTTGCGAACCTCAACAATATTCAACGAGACTTCATCGCCAGCAATCTTGGTCAGCTCGCTACGCAATTTATCGATATCGACACCTTTCTTACCAATGACCACGCCAGGGCGAGCGGTAAACAGAGTTACCCGCGCTTTCTTAGCGGGACGCTCGATAACAATACGCGATACACCAGCAGCTGACAGACGATCTTCAAGAAACTTACGCATCTTGATGTCGCTGTGAAGCATGGTGGCATACTCCTTATCAGCATACCAACGAGAATCCCAGGTACGGTTGATACCCAGACGCAAGCCAATTGGACAAACTTTTTGACCCATTTTTTTATTTCCTATCTCTATTCTGGCCGTTCGGCGACAATGACCGTCAGGTTGCTAAACGGCTTTAAAATGCGAGCTGAACGACCACGACCGCGAGTGTGCAAACGCTTCAGCACCATTGCCTTACCGACATAAACTTCCTTGACGTACAGGCGATCCACATCCAACTGATGGTTGTTTTCAGCGTTGGCGATAGCAGACTGTACAGCTTTTTTTACTGCAACGGCGATGCGTCGGTCACAAAAAGTCAGTGCGTTAAGGGCAACGGGTGCATCCTTACCACGAATCAGATCTGCTACCAAGCCCAACTTACGTGGACTGGTGCGCAAACCGTTGGCTTTTGCCAGTGCTTGGGTTGCTTGTGCCATAGTTATTTCCTCTTCGCCTTCTTATCTGCTGCGTGACCATGGAAGGTGCGGGTAGGTGCAAACTCCCCCAAACGGTGACCAATCATGTTTTCATTCACCAACACAGGAACAAATTTCTTACCATTATGAACGGCAAAAGTAACGCCAACAAATTGCGGCAGAATAACCGAACGTCGTGACCAGGTCTTAATCAAGTCATGACGACCGCTTGCCCGCAGCTTATCAACCTTAGGCAGCAAATAATGGTCAACGAAAGGACCTTTCCATACTGAACGAGCCATAGCGTCTATTTACCCTTTGTTGCGTTGCGGCGGCGAATAATGAGATAATCGGTCCGCTTATTGTTACGTGTTCTCTTGCCTTTGGTTGGTTTGCCCCAAGGTGTCACAGGGTGACGACCACCTGACGTTTTACCCTCACCACCACCATGCGGGTGATCGACTGGGTTCATCGCGACACCACGAACATGGGGACGACGACCCAACCAACGACTCCGACCGGCTTTACCCAGACTAGTGTTTTTGTGATCGGTGTTGGATACAACGCCTACGGTGGCAAAACAATCCGCCTCAACCATCCGACGTTCACCCGAAGCCAGGCGTAGTTGGGCGTACTTATCATCTTTACCCAACAGCTGAACACTGCAACCAGCAGAACGAGCCAGCTGCCCGCCCTTGCCAGCACGAAGTTCAACATTGTGAATCATGGTGCCGGTTGGAATATTTTTTAGGCGCATGGCATTGCCAGGCTTAATATCAACTGCATCGCCACATTCAACCACCTGACCGATGGTCATGCCTTCAACAGCAAGAACATAGCTGACAACACCGTCTTCATATTTCAACAGAGCAAGATACGCAGTGCGGTTTGGATCATATTCAATCCGTTCAACCACAGCTGGAATACCATGTTTTTTACGCTTAAAATCAACTTCACGCAAAACCTTACGCGCGCCACCACCGCGGGAACGTACGGTAATGCGTCCGTTGTTGTTACGCGCACCAGTTTTGCTTTTACCCTTGGTAAGACTTTTGACCGGGTCGCCTTTCCAAAGGTCGCTACGGTTAACCAGAACCGTATGACGTTGGCTAGGGGTTACGGGTTTTAAGGAACGAAGTGCCATTGCTAGACTCCTGCAGAAAAGTCAATTTTAGAGCCAGGCTTCAGGCAAATAATTGCCTTCTTAAAAGCGGCGCGCTGACCCAACCGTCCACGAAAACGCTTAACCTTACCTTGAACATTCATGGTGTTAACCGAAGAAACCTCAACCTTAAACAGCGATTCAACAGCAGCCTTAATGGTTGGCTTGTCCGCATCACGGGCAACCTTAAAAACAACTTGCTGATTTTCACCAAGCAGGGTTGATTTTTCCGTAATGTGTGGAGCAACGATGACGCGATAATGCGACAGAGCTGGTTGCTCAGCATTTTTGGAAACTGACTTACGACGCTTTAACATGGGTCAACCTTTGTTGCAGACGCTCAAGAGCGTCCTTACTGATAATAAGAAAATCACGACGAAGAATGTCATACACATTGGCGCCTTCATCGGCCAACACATCGACATTCGGGATGTTGGCTGCAACCCGCCGCACAGACTGAAGCTGCTCTTTGGTTTGCAACATCAGAACCGAGGCGCACTGCATGCCGTTCAGGGCGGTGCTAAACTGCGAGGTTTTGGTGAAGTCAAAGCTGGCTTGATCCATAACCAACAGTTTGTTGTCCTGAATCTTGGTAATCAGCGCGCTTAACAAAGCAGCTCTGCGAACTTTTTTGTTCAAGTCGTATCCATGATCACGAACCACAGGACCAAAAATGACGGCGCCACCCCGTTGATGAGGCCCGCGCAGGCTACCCTGACGAGCCCGCCCCGTACCTTTTTGAGCGAAAGGCTTTTTGGTGGTACCAGAGATGTCACCAATCTGTTTGACCTTGTGCGTGCCCGCACGACGTTTGGCCAATTGCCAACGCACGGTCATCGCCATCAGATCGGCACGTTTTTCGGCTCCAGCAATCGCCTCAGCCAGCTCAAAACTGCCAATCTCTTTATTTGTCCAATCGCGTACTGCCAGTTTCATTGCCTACTCCGATACATTTTCTGTGGATTCGTGCATAGGGGCATTGTCCTCAGCAACGTCAATATTTGTGTTTGCCTGGCCTACAACATTGCTATCCACCAATTTGGCTGTTGGATAGGGCAAATCAGCCGGCAAAGCTTTTTTCGTAGCATCGCGCACCAGAACCCAGCCTTTGTTAGCGCCAGGCACGCAACCCTGCACCCCAATCAGTTGGTTTTCCGTATCGATGACCAGAACTTTCAGGCTTTGTTGGGTTACCTGGGTGTTCCCCATTTGACCGGCCATCCGCTTATTTTTAAAGACTTTACCAGGAAATTCCCTGTGACCAGTCGAACCATGACTACGGTGGGTCAGGGACACACCATGGGTTGCCCGCAAACCACCAAAGTTGTGACGCTTCATGGCACCGGCAAAACCCTTACCTTTTGTGGTAGCGGTGACGTCAACATACTGCCCCACAATAAAGTGCTCAGCACGCAACTGCTCACCCACGGGAACAACGGCATCATCCGATACACGACATTCCTGCAGAATACGCAGAGCCGGCAATTCTTTTTTGATGAACACTTGCTTCTGGGCATTGTTCAGGCGTTGCGGTTTGGTCAAAGCCGTACCAAGCTGAACGGCCACATAACCATCACGCTCAGTCGTCTTTACATCAACGACATAACAATCTTTAACGGACAACAGGGTCAACGGCACAACCGTACCGTTTTCGCTGTACATACGCGTCATTCCTAGCTTTTGAGTTATCACACCACTACGCATTGTTCTTAGTCCGCTGATAGTTTGATCTGGACATTAACACCAGCTGGCAATTCCAGCTTCATTAACGCATCGACTGTTTGAGGGGTAGGATCGACAATGTCAATCAACCGCGTGCTCGTCCGAATTTCGAACTGTTCACGCGATTTTTTGTCGACGTGAGGAGAGCGGTTGACTGTAAAGCGCTCAATAGCACGCGGCAGTGGTACAGGACCACGAACCAATGCACCCGTCCGCTTAACCGTGTTGACGATTTCCAACGCCGAACGGTCCAGGATACGATGATCAAACGCCTTAAGGCGAATGCGGATATTTTGCGCTTCAGCAGCCATCACACTATCAATCTTTTTTTCTGTTATAACCTAAGCTAAGATCACTCTATTTCAGAATCTTTGCAACAACACCAGCGCCAACGGTTTTACCACCCTCACGGATAGCGAAACGCAGACCTTCATCCATCGCCACGGGCACAATCAGCTCAACACCCATTTTGATGTTATCACCAGGCATTACCATCTCAACACCGCTTGGCAGGTGAACTTTACCCGTCACATCGGTGGTGCGGAAGTAAAACTGCGGACGATAGTTGCTAAAGAATGGGGTGTGACGACCACCTTCTTCTTTGGTCAAGATATAGGCCTGAGCTTCAAACTCGGTATGAGGCTTAATTGAACCGATTGCGGCCAGAACCTGACCACGCTCAACATCCTCACGCTTGGTACCACGCAACAGGGCACCAATATTGTCACCAGCTTCACCGCTGTCAAGCAGCTTACGGAACATTTCGACACCGGTCACAATGGTTTTGATGGTTGGGCGAATCCCAACAATCTCACATTCGTCACCAACTTTGACGATACCACGCTCCACACGGCCAGTAACAACGGTACCACGACCAGAGATGGAGAACACATCTTCGATTGGCATCAGGAATGGACGGTCACGGTCACGGGTTGGCTGTGGGATGTAAGCATCCACGGCTTCCATGAGCTTAAGAACGGCTTCTTCCCCGATTTCTGGGTTGCGACCTTCAACGGCGCACAGACCAGAACCACGAATGATTGGCACTTCGTCGCCAGGGAAATCGTATTTGCTAAGCAGCTCACGCACTTCCAGCTCAACCAGCTCCAACAATTCTGGATCATCAACCATGTCAACTTTGTTCAGGAACACAACGATGGCTGGCACACCAACCTGACGAGCCAACAAAATGTGCTCACGGGTTTGTGGCATCGGGCCATCGGCGGCGCTAACCACCAGGATAGCACCATCCATCTGGGCGGCACCGGTAATCATGTTTTTCACATAGTCGGCGTGACCAGGACAGTCCACGTGGGCGTAGTGACGATTAGCCGTTTCATATTCGACGTGCGCGGTGTTGATGGTGATACCACGGGCTTTTTCCTCAGGCGCGCTGTCAATATCAGCGTAGCTGCGGGCTACCGCACCGCCAGCCTTGGCCAGGGTCATGGTGATACCGGCGGTCAACGTGGTTTTCCCATGGTCAACGTGACCAATGGTACCAATGTTAAGGTGCGGTTTATTACGCTCAAATTTTGCTTTTGTCATCGGTGACAGACTCCTAAAAGTGGTTGTTGGTGTTAAGCGACCTTTTTCTTAACTGTTTCAGCCATATTGGGTGAAACAACCTCGTAATGGTCAAACTGCATGGTGTAGACAGCTCTTCCCTGTGACATCGAACGAAGAGTCTTAACATAACCAAACATATTTGCAAGAGGAACAATTGCAGAAACGACACGAGCGTTCCCACGGCTATCCATACCAGAAACCTGACCACGACGGCTGTTCAGATCCCCAATGATGTCACCCATGTATTCTTCAGGGGTAACAACCTCTACATTCATCATCGGCTCCAGCAGGCGGGGCGAAGCCTTAGCAATCCCCTCACGGAAAGCGGCTTTGGCAGCAATCTCAAAGGCCAGGGTTGAGGAGTCAACGTTGTGGAAGGCACCGTCAATCAAGCGAGCCTTAAAATCGACCATGGGGAAGCCTGCCACCACGCCAGTATCCTTAGCTTGCTGCAAACCTTTTTCCACCCCTGGGATGTATTCCTTAGGGATTGCCCCACCGAAAATTTCGCTAACAAACTGAAAGCCTGCGCCGCGTTCGGCTGGCTCAAACACGATTTTCACCCGCGCAAACTGACCCGAACCACCCGATTGTTTTTTGTGGGTGTAGTCAACTTCGTAGGAGCCGATAATGGTTTCGCGGTAGGCCACCTGTGGATCGCCCACATCCGCCTCCACCTTAAATTCACGGCGCATACGGTCAACCAACACTTCCAAGTGCAGCTCACCCATTCCGCTGATAACGGTTTGGCCGCTTTCCTGGTCGGTGGTAACGCGGAAGGATGGATCCTCCTGCGCCAGACGGTTCAGGGCAATCCCCATTTTTTCTTGGTCAGCTTTGGATTTTGGCTCCACCGCCACCTCAATAACAGGTTCAGGGAACTCCATCCGCTCCAACACAATCGGGCTAGCCGCATCGCACAGGGTGTCGCCGGTGGTGGTGTATTTCAAGCCAGCTAGGGCGATAATGTCGCCAGCGCGCGCCTCATCAATATCTTCACGGGTGTTGGCGTGCATCAGCAGCATACGGCCAATCCGTTCTTTTTCATCTTTAACCGTGTTCACCACACTGCTGCTTTTGGTCAGGGTTCCCGAGTAAATCCGCAGGAAGGTGATGCTGCCCACAAAGGGGTCGTTCATGATTTTAAAGGCCAGGCCAGAGAATGGGGCATCATCCTTAGCAGGGCGGGTGTCGGGGGTCTCACCATCCATTTTCACGCCCGCCACGTCAGGAATGTCCAGTGGGCTAGGCAGATAGTCTACGACCGCATCCAACAGGGGCTGAACCCCTTTGTTTTTGAATGAGCTGCCGCACAGAACTGGCACAAAGCTACGCGCAATAGTGCCCTTGCGGATGCAAGATTTCAGGGTAGCCATGTCAGGCTCTTCCCCACCCAAGTATTTCTCCAGCGCGTCATCATCCATCTCAACCGCAGCCTCAATAAGGGCGGCGCGCAGAGTGGCAGCCGTTTCCTTAAGATTATCTGGAATTTCGGCTTCGTAAAATTCAGCGCCCAGGCTTTCGTCTTTCCACAGAATCGCCTTGTTTTTCACCAGATCAACCAAACCAGCGTAGTCCGATTCGGCACCAATTGGAATGTGCAACACAAGCGGACGGGTGCCCAAGCGATCCACCATCATTTCAACACAGCGATCAAAATTGGCACCAATACGGTCCATTTTGTTGACGTAGCAAATGCGCGGCACGCCGTATTTATCAGCCTGACGCCAAACTGTTTCGGATTGCGGCTCAA
>JBILMH010000057.1:0-5265 GCA_044375625.1 Alphaproteobacteria bacterium | reverse complement strand
TCAACCGCTGCTTTTCGGCCATCAACTGCTCCAAACGATGCTCACCCAGCAATTCGGGCAGCTGGCTCATCACCTCGGCATAGGCCATTTGGTTAACGGTCGCAAACTCCACCTCGGCATGGTCATCGCCGCCACACAGCACCCACCACCAGCAATTTTGCTCAACCACATCGGCCAGTCGTTGAAATTGCTCCAACAACACAGCGGGATCGACCATTCCATCCAGCTGTAGCAAGGATGCCCAGCAACGATGCAACGAAAAGCTTTCGCGCACCAGGATATAGCCGCCCGCCACCTGGGTAATGGTGCCGTTGACCGATTCTTGCAACTGATCAATGCGATGCAGACCAAGACGGTTAATCAAACTGTTGGTCAACAACATCAGATCAATTTCTTGATGCAGGGGGTGACCATCAATCTCCGCCGCAAAACGATCGCGCACCGTTTTGGGGAAATAGTGGGTCAGATACTGCACCAGGCCGTGTTGCGCCTCAGATTTGGCCTCCCGCAGCTGTTCACGCAGGGCAATCTTCGCATGCGACATCAACACCGCCAGTTCGGGGCGGGTTAAGCCCTGGCCACGCAACGCCCGCTCCTGCAGCTGATCATCGCTTGGCAAGCGGTTCAGGGCGCGGCTAAGGAATCCTTCCTGCTCCAATCGGCGCATCAATTTGCCATGCGCATCGACCAGGCGGGGTGCCTGTTGCTCAATCATCGACAAGGCCAAATTCTGCAAACGGTTATTGCGCAGGATAAGAGCGACCACCTCATCGGTCAGCTCAACCATCAGCGCATCCCGTTCCTCAGCGGTCAGCTTGCCGGCCAGCTCAGCCTGATTGAACAGGATTTTCAGGTTGACCTCATGATCCGAACAGTCAACGCCGCCCGAATTATCGATAAAGTCGGTGTTAATCCGCCCACCTTTCAGGGCATATTCAACCCGCCCACCCTGGGTAAAGCCAACATTGGCGCCCTCAGCCACCACCTTAGCCCCAACCTCATGACCATTAATGCGCACCAGGTCATTGACGCTATCCGAAACCGATAAATGCGTTTCATCCTCAGCCTTAACATAGGTGCCAATACCGCCCAACCACAACAAATCGACGGGCAGGCGCAATATCGATCGAATAATATCGTTGGGATCAACATCCTTGGCATCCACACCCAACCATTCTGCCACCGCAGGATCCAGCGTCACATTTTTGGCGGATCGTTTGATAATCTGCCCGCCTGGCGAAAGCAGGCTGACGTCATAATCTTCCCAGCTGGATCGCGGCAAATCAAACAGGCGTTTGCGTTCGTTCCAACAAGCGTTGGGGTTTTGGGGGGTAGGATCCAGAAAAATATGCTGATGGTTAAAGGCCGCTACCAATTTCAGGTTTTTGGACAGCAACAGCCCATTGCCAAACACATCGCCCGACATATCGCCAACACCCACCACCGTCAGCTCTTCTTGATCGGCGTTGCGGCCAAGGTCACAGAAATGCCGCCTAACCGATTCCCATGCCCCGCGGGATGTTATGCCGATTTTCTTATGGTCATAACCCTTGCTGCCGCCCGAGGCAAAGGCATCCCCTAGCCAAAAATTGTACTCCGCCGCAATTGCATTGGCACGGTCAGAGAAGGTCGCGGTACCCTTATCCGCCGCCACCACCAGGTAATGATCATCCTCATCATGCCGTGTTACCTGGGGCGGTGACACCACCTTACCCTCCACCAGATTGTCGGTGATATCCAACATGCCCCGAATCAACAGGTCATAGGCCTGTTTCCCCAAATCTGCCAAGGATTGGCTGGCGGTTGGCGTCGATTTGACCACAAAGCCGCCCTTAGCACCGACGGGAACAATAACCACATTTTTGACCAACTGCGCCTTAACCAGCCCCAAAACCTCCTGACGAAAGTCTTCACGCCGATCCGACCAACGGATACCGCCACGGGCAATCTTACCCCCACGCAGATGCACGCCCTCCATCAATGGGCTGTACACAAAAATCTCCGCAAAGGGGCGTGGTGCCGGCAACCATTCCAACGCAGTCCCCAGAATCTTAAAGCTTAGGCATGGTTTGGCCGACCCATCCTCAGACTGCTGGTAATAGTTGGTACGCACCGTCGCCTGCAACAAATCCACCAGGCTGCGCAAAATCCGTTCCTGCTCCCGCGTGGCCTTTTCCGCCAACAGCTGTTGCACCAACGTCAACTGCTGACGCACCACGGGCAAATTCAGGTTGTTGGGATCAAAACGCGCATGAAAGGCGTGCATGATATGCACCGCAACCTGAGGCAGGGCCAGCACGCTTTGCCCCAAATAGCTTTCATTGTATCCCGCCCCCAACTGACGCAACCATTTAAGATAGGCACGCAGCACGGTAATCTCACGCCCGGTCAAGCCCGCGGTTAAGGTTAAGCGGTTAAGCTCATCATTCTCAAGCTTGTGATCCCACAAATCTTGCAACAGCGATGTCACCCGTTCGGCCAGGGCGGCGTCAACCGTTACATCCACCGGCAAGGCAACCGTTATGTCATTCAAAAACAACAACTCATCGGCACCATTGCCACAGCCCGCCACAAAACGAAACGGGTTTTCATTAATCAGCCTGATACCCATGCGATCCAACAGGGGCGTAATGTCGGCCAGGGCAACAGGTTCCGCATGTTGAAACAGCTTAAGCTTTAACCGCTGCTCCTGCAAATGCGTGCTGGGCAGCAATTCAGTCGACAAATGAATCATCAGGCTGCGTTGTTGGCTAAGCGCCAGCAAATAGGGCAAATCCGCAAAAGCCTGCTCTGGGGTAAAGCGTTCTTGATACGACAGGCTAAAACCGCTTTTTAAAATCTGCAGATACTGATTCCACAATCCGGGAGCGTCTTGGCGAATCAATGCCTCCAACCGCTCTTCCCAGCTTTGCGCCAACTGCTGCAACTCTTCTTCCAACTGGCTCCAATCTGGCTCGATTAACGCGCTGCCACTGGCCTTTAGCACCAAATGAATGCGCATAAAGGGCGATTCCCCAGTTTGCAGCAACAGTTGATTTTGATGGCCGCCAAGGGATTCCTCAAGATGGCGAACCAATTTTTGTTCCAGGGTGGTGCTATAGGCCAGGCGCGGCACATAGATAAAACAGCTGACAAAACGGTGCAGCGGATCAAAACGGCCGAACAGCGCCAATTTCTGATGATCTTGCAGATACAACAGGTTGATGGCCATTTGATAAATCGTCTCATCATCCATCTGCAACAATTCATCGCGGGGCAGGGTTTCCAGGATGTGCATCAACGCCTTGGCATTATGGCTGTCTGGCAAAAACCCACTGCGACCATGAATGGCCTTAATTTTTTCGCGCAACAGTGGGATTTCAAGAATCGATTGAACATAAACGGCTGAGGTAAACAAGCCAACAAACCAACAGACTTCCTGCAACTGCCCCTGGTCATCATAGAATCTTAGGCCGATGGCATCCATCAACACAGGCCGATGGACGGTTGCAGTCTGGCTGGTTTTCACGATCGATAACGTGCCGCCCAAAAGCATAAAATTTTTGGCCTTAGCCGACATATTTGACAGCTTTCTGGCACCCGCAAACAGGGTCACGCTGTCATCTCGCAACACGCCCAGGCCGCTGTCTGGCACCACCACCAACTGCTCCTCACGGCTGCTATCTTGCGCGGTCTTATCGTTACCAGTGCCCGTCTGATAGAACAGGCTGCGGCTGCCCAAAAAGGTAAAGTGGCCACTGTCTAACCAACTAAGGAGCGCATTAACCTCGGCAATCTCTTGGGCGGGCAGTCCCGATCCCTCAAATTTGGCCTGCATCGCTTTCAGTCGTTGGCGCATGGGTTGCCAATCGCTAACCGCATGACGAACATCGCGCAGCACATTGTCCAATTTGGTTTTTATCAGCTCCAATTGCGCAGGAGCCAGTGATCCCGTGGTATAAAATTGCTGCCACGATTCCAACACCGCCGTCCCTTTCAGCGGTTTTTGGCCTGCCTGCCCTGATGACACTGATGGCGCCAACCCCATCAGCTGACCATCGCCAGAACGCACCGAAGCCATAATTGGGTGAATAACCAGATTAACGGTTAACCCCGCCTGGTTCAAAACCGCCATAACCGAATCAATCAGAAACGGCATGTCATCCGTAACAATTTCAACCAAAAGCCCATCATTACGGGGCGTAAAGCGGCAATTGGGCTGCCCCACCGTGCGGTTTGCGCCCAACTCAATCATGCTTAGCAGTCCATCGGCTTGCCCCGCTGTACCCAACCGATTCCAATCGGCTGGGCTGATATGTTGATAAAAAAGCCCTGCCGCTTCTGCCCAATCCCAATCAGTAGGCAATGCAGCCGTGTCGGCGCTGGTCAGTCTGGCCAACAATTCAGGAAATTTTGGTGGATGGGCTGGATTTGCATCGTTCGCGTGATTCAAATTTTGGGCAGCAGCATTCATGGTTTTGGCAACGCGGTTAAGGGGTTAGCAGCATTAACGCTATGCGGCGCTTTACGCCTGAAGCAGGCTTAACATACTCAATTAGGGCATGACCACCCCTTATTAAGCGTATCGCAACAAAATTGATTGATAATCACAAAACCCCAACAGGGCGGCATTTGCCAGATATCCAATCAGACAGACACCCCTGCCTAAAACTGTGCAGATTGGCCTTAATAGGCAAAGGGCTAACGCTTGTTGGCGGCAGTGGGGCGCTCAAATCGCCAAACGCTGGCGGGGGGCAGGTTGCGGACAATTAAGGCCGTGCGACGCCCCAAAAAACCCAGGCGGCGATAGGCGACGGGCGATCCAAAAGCATAGGTAAATTGTATAAAGGGCTTGCCAGCGGGCAAGGCCTGAAAAACAGCGGACAGGATCTTGGACTGTACCCATTTCGGCATGCCGATAAGAGGTAGGCCAGAGATAACAGCCCCCACCGAGCCAATATCATGCCTGGCGATAAGCTTTGCCAGCTCAGCCGCATCACCATTAACAATCAAAACGCCGGGGAATTTACGCCGCAAAACCTTAACCAGGGCAGGATCCCGTTCAACCACCACCAACCGTTTGGAGCATACGCCCCGCCGCAAAATCTCCCGCGTGAAGGCACCCGTGCCACCGCCCAGCTCAACAACCCATTCATCGGGCGACAATTCGGGCAGATTATCGACCATGGCGGCCGCCAACCAACGGCTGCTGGGCGCCACCGCACCAATAGCAAAAGGCCGCCGTAGCCACTTAGCAAAAAAGCGCAAATGTTCCACAATCCAATG
>JBILMH010000056.1:0-5367 GCA_044375625.1 Alphaproteobacteria bacterium | reverse complement strand
TTGAAATTTACCCCAACAAGCGCCGACGCACACCGCGCCGTCGTCCCCGCCACAAAATGCTCCAGCAGTTTATCCTGCTTCGCCTTGCTTAATCGACTCTTCCTCATCCCCTATCCAGTAACACATATCTGCGTTATCTGGTACAGCCCCTAAATCTATAATCACACGCCTCCCCCTCACCCCCGCACAAAAACTGTACCTTGCCCTATGCAAAAACGGTATGCGGCTCCAAGAGGCCTTAGAGTCTTGCGGCTTGACTGATGATCAAAAAGTTGAAGCGCAACAGGCGCTTGAAATTCATGATGCCGATGGCGTCGTAAGAAAAATCACTAGGCCAAGTTTTGTCGGCGCTAACCTGGATAGATATGACCTGTGGAAGGCTGACCTGTCGAATGCTGACCTGTGGGGGGCTGACCTGTCGAATGCTGACCTGTGGGGGGCTAACCTGCAGGGGGCTGACCTGCGGGAGGCTGACCTGCAAAGGGCTGACCTGTGGAGAGCCGACCTGCGGGATGCTCAAATGCAGGGGGCTGACCTGAAGAAGGCTTTGCTGTGGCATGCTGACCTGCGGGGAGCTCAACTGCAAGGGGCTGACCTGAAGAAGGCTGTGCTGCTGGGGGCTGACATATCGGGTGCTAATTTTCAAGATGCAAAAAATCTTCAAGATACACACCTAGACTTGGCTTTTTACTGCCAAGACAATCCACCGAAAAATCTGGAGGATGCTCTTAAAGGTGTTGACGTAAAGCAGCGCCCCATGGCTTTAACCGCGCAAGAGTATGACCATCTTTGTAATTTGCGAGATTCAAAAGATTCGTCTTTTACTGATGAGCTGAAACGGCTGCGGGATATATGCAGTAAACGTATTGATAGCCGAGAACAAGTTGATGCCGCCAAGGCAAAGTTTGCATGGTGCCAACCATTGGTTTCAACCAAGGTGGCCATCATGTTTAGCCAAGGCTTTGATGCACAGACCCGTGCCGCATGGTATGGTGAAGGTGCAGGGGGGAAGGTTCTACAAGGAATCTCCAATAGATTGGAAAGCTTAAATAATCATTTGGTTGGTCGAGGAAGTCGCTAAGGCTAGCGGAAAAAGTGGGCGGTCGATAGCCATTAAGCCGCCATCGCCCACCCCGCCCCCGCCATTATTTGCCCCCGCCCCCAACCCCCTCCCGCCAGGGGAGGGGGCATACTCTCGCCCCCTTACACAAAATCTGGAGGGGGCATACACTCCACCCCTGCGGGGGAGTCGGATCGCGCCAGCGATCCGGTGGGGGGTATGTGAGAGAGGCGGCAACATCCACGCCACCACTCCGCTGTCATCCTAGCCCCGCTATTCCCCCCTCTCTATTGTCATCTCCGCGTAGGCGGAGATCCAGAGCCCTGTTGCCACACGCCATAATCCCGCCGCCGTATGGATCCCCCGCTTTCGCGGAGGATGACGACCTATGATGGGGATACAGCGATCCCGCGCGGAGGATGACGACCTGTGATGGGGATACAGCGATCCCGCGCAGAGGATGACGACCCGAGAGAGCATTTTTACCTTTGTCATCCTAGCCCCGCTATTCCCGCAACTCCGCTGTCATCCTACTCCTTGTGAGTAGGATCTCCTTACCCCCTTACCGCTTGTATAACGGTTAGGATTTGAGATCCTACCCATAAAGGGTAGGATGACACAGTCAGGTTGATAGAAGGGGAGAATGACATGGTGATGCGGGGGCATCGCACCGATTCTTCACCACTCATACCCCCCCCCAGGAAACAGACGGCAGAGGGCGTTGGTGAAGGGCGCGGGCGGCGGTGCCACCAGCGGGGCGGGCAGCTCTGGCAGCAGCAGGCTGTAGGCGTGCAGATACAGATGCCCGCTGCTCAGCCCCAATGACCGCCCCGCCAGGGCTCGATTAGGGGCTGCCATATCCCCCACGGCGCCATATTTGTTATCACCAACAATCGGGATGCCCGCATCGCTGCAATGCACGCGCAGCTGGTGCATCCTGCCCGTGTGCGGTCGCAGCTGAAGCCAGCTGATGTTGGCGGCCTGGTTATAGGCCAGTAGGCGATAGTGGGTGATGGCATCCTGCCCCGCCGCATCGACCACCATCCGCTGATCGGGCCCCGTCCCACGCTTTTCCAACGGCACCCGCCACGATCCCTCCGCCCGCGTCGGCCGACCCCACACCAGCGCCCAATAGGTTTTGAGCAGTTGATGCTGGCGAAATCCCTCCGCCAACGCGGATGCCGCGCCAACGTGACGGGCGACCAGCAACAGCCCGCTGGTTTCCTTATCCAGCCGATGTACCAGCCGCAACTTCTCCCCCCCCTCAGCCAGCAGCGGTAGCAGACCATCCAGGTGGCGCGACACCCCCTGCCCCCCCTGCACCGCTAGGCCAGTGGGCTTATTCAGCGCGACCCAATCCGCGCTGCGGGCGATTACCATATTGGCCAACATGGCGGCGTCGCGATCGGTTCCTATTCGGTCAACGACCGCACCTTCCCCCGCCACCTTTCCATCGCGCAGGAAGGGCGGCACCCGCACCAGCTGTCCCACCTCCAACCGCTCTTTCCCCGTGCATCGTTTGCCGTCCAGGCGGATTTGACCGCTGCGCAACGCCTTATTGAGGTTGGAAAAGCCTGCCTGAGGCAACTGCTGCCGCAACCAGGGCAACAGCCGCGCCCCCCGATCCGCCACCGCCACCACTAAGGGGCGCAGGCCAGGCTTGTCACTTTCTGGGGCGCTTTCGCCAACACTTTCAGAATCAGCGGGCGGCAACACAGGGGGATAATCGGTCATTCCGTAACATCGCAAGGGTAAGGGGGGGGCGCTGGCACAGCCAGCAAAGAAATTGGGCAGTTTTCTTGATACAGCAGCAACATTCTAATTGACAATCGCTGTTAATGGTTGAATAACGATGTTCCTGTTGAACACTATCTATCATTTTGGTTGGTGATTCCAGGTATTGGGCATAAGCCCTAAAATTTTTTGACTTGAGACAAAACAGGCGAACTGATGACCAACTACACCCCCGACCATATTCGTAACATTGCCATCATTGCCCACGTTGACCACGGCAAAACCACCCTGGTGGATGCCTTGCTGAAACAATATGGCAACATGCGTGACGCCAGCCAGCTGGTTGACCGCGCGATGGATTCCAATGCGTTAGAGCGGGAACGCGGCATTACCATTTTGGCCAAAAACACTGCGGTGCCCTATGGTGAAAACCTAATCAACATTCTGGATACCCCTGGCCACGCCGACTTTGGGGGTGAGGTTGAGCGGGTGTTGGGAATGGTGGACGGCGCCATCCTGTTGGTCGATGCCTCAGAGGGGCCCATGCCACAAACCAAATTCGTGCTGGGCAAGGCGTTGAAGCTGGGTCTGCGCCCGATCCTGGTCATCAACAAAATTGACCGTAAGGATGCGCGGATTGATGAGGTGGTGAACGAAGTGTTTGACCTGTTCGACACCCTGGGCGCCACCCCACAACAGCTGGACTTTCCCATCATGTACGCGGTCGGGCGTGAGGGGTGGGTCAGCACCGATCCAGCGGTCAAAACCGAAAATTGCAACGTATTGCTGGATCTGATTCTGACCCATGTGCCGTCACCACCTGTGCAGCTGGATGCGCCCTTTTCGATGTTGTCCAGCATGATGGAGCGCGACGACTATGTTGGCCGCCTGGTCACGGGTCGTATTCACAGCGGACGGGTTAAGGTGAATCAGCAGGTTAAGCTGTTGGATCGCGATGGTAAGGAGTTGGAGCGCGGCCGCGTCACCAAAATTCTGGCCTTTCGTGGCATGACCCGCAGCCCGGTGGAGGAGGCCTTGGCTGGCGATATCGTTGCCCTGGCTGGCCTGTCCCAAGTATTTGTAAGCCACACGGTGTGTGATGAGGCTGTGGCCAACGCCCTGCCCGCCCCTGCCATTGACCCCCCCACCCTGGCCATGACCTTTAGCGTGAACGATTCCCCGCTGGCCGGCCAAGAAGGCAAAAAGCTAACCAGCCGCGAAATCGGTAGCCGTCTGGCCGCTGAAGCCGAAGTGAATGTCGGGCTGCAAATTGAACCAGGCGATCGCGCCGAAACCTTTGTGGTGAAGGGGCGCGGTGAGCTGCAACTGGCCGTGCTGATCGAAACCATGCGGCGGGAAGGCTTTGAGCTGTCGGTATCACGCCCGCAAGTCATTATGCGGCAGGTGGAGGGCGAACGCCAGGAACCCTATGAAGAAGTCATCATTGATGTGGATGAAGCTTTTGCCGGCGTGGTGATGGAGAAAATGGGGCTGCGGCGCGCCGAGCTGAGTGAGATGAACAACGACCACCATGGCAAACAGCGCTTGATCTTTGAGGCGCCCGCCCGTTCGATGATCGGTTACCGCAGTGAGCTGTTGATGGATACCCGTGGCACCGCCATCATGAACCGCCAGTTCAAACATTACGGCCCGGTCAAATCCACGCCCAGCTCTCGCCGCAATGGCGCGCTGGTCAGCATGGAAGCGGGGGAGGCGGTGGCCTTTGCCCTGTGGAATCTGGAGGATCGCGGCGTGATGTTTGTGGTGCCTGGCGAAAAAATCTATGACGGCAGCATTATTGGGGAGCATACCCGCGAAAATGATCTGGAGGTTAATCCGATTAAGGGCAAAAAGCTGACCAACATGCGCGCATCGGGTAAGGATGAGGCGGTGTCGCTGACCACGCCACGCCAAATCACCCTGGAATACGCCCTGACCTATATCAACGATGATGAATTGGTTGAGGTGACGCCACAGTCGATCCGCCTGCGCAAAAAAGGCCTGGACACCAACGCCCGCAAACGCCTCAGCCGCTCGGCCGACGCTGCTTAGGGTGTAATCTCCGACCCGTCTGCACCGATAACCTCGCCTCTTTCAGCCTCACGACTGTCATCCTACCCCTTGTGGGTAGGATCCATGCGGCGGTAACAGCTGATAAGCGGCTAGGATTTTTAGATCCTACCCATAAAGGATAGGATGACAGTTTTCTTGCGGATACGGCCAGCCAATTTCTACCACCAACCTCTAACCATCCTGCCCCATCGACACCATGAAGTGAGCAGGAAACATCTGCCCAAGTTCAAACAGATTTAAGACGCCTATTCGCCATTCAACGCCTTGAAGAAATTGAAGGCGGCGATTACCATAGCCGCTAATGATTCTCAGCCAGCTGTGCCAGGATGGCGGGGTTTTCCAGGGTTGAGATATCCTGCGTCACCGCCTCACCCCGCGCAATGGAACGCAACAGGCGCCGCATGATTTTGCCAGAGCGGGTTTTGGGCAGGTTGTCGCCAAAACGAATATCCCGCGGTTTGGCAATCGGGCCAATCTCCCTCGCTACATGATCGCGCAGG
>JBILMH010000034.1:0-19974 GCA_044375625.1 Alphaproteobacteria bacterium | reverse complement strand
GCCGATGTGTGGCAACCATTGCTGCCCAACACCCTGTTTGTGGCGCCCAATGCCCCCTTTCCCTGTGATCATTTGCCCAGCGGGCGGCAATGGTTCCCGCTGTATGAGGTGCCGATGGGGGTGATGGTGGATGGCATGAAACAGGCCGCCGCCGAACTAAGCACCTTCATTGGTGAATTTTTGGATGAGCAACAGTTGCAACAGTTGCCCGTTGCCCTGGTGGGGTTCAGTCAGGGGGCGATGACCGCCCTGTATGCGTCCCTAAAGGCCGAAGGGTTGGTGCGGGCGGTGCTGTCCTACTCCGGATTGCTGTTGGATGCGGAACAGCAGGAAACAGAGCTTAAGTCACCCCCCACCGTCTTTTTGGTGCATGGTGAGGATGATCCCGTTATTCCCGCTGAGGCGATGGGCAATGCCGAAAAACTGCTTCAGAAATACAAGGTTCCTGTAAAAAGCCTTATGTTGCAGGGGCTTGGCCATGGTATCGATGAACGCGCCCTGGCCGCGGGGGCAGCCTTTTTGGCCGAGCAGTTGAAGTAGACGAGGGTGAAGGGGGTATTCCCCTCACACACGCCCTTGCGCGTTAACTATGGTTGGGGTACAATGCTTCCATGAACGCTGTTGTATTACCACAGTTAATTGGCCGATGTCTCTGCCCTCTTTCCCTAATAGGGTGTGGGCGAAGGTGGCGGCGGGTGCGGCTTGGATGATCCAGGGCTTGCACCATTCTCCAGCACTGGTGCTAAACGCCGATTTTCGGCCCCTGTCCTACTTCCCTCTATCGGTTTGCAGTTGGCAAGATGCGGTGCGCGCCGTCTTTTTGAAACGGGTGCAGGTGGTGTCAGTTTATGATGACCAGGTGGTGCGATCCCCCAGTTTTGAAATGGCTTTGCCATCGGTGATCGCGCTAAAGGAATATGTGCCGCTGTCGCGCCATCCCGCTTTTACTCGCTACAACGTATTTTTGCGTGATCGTTTCGCCTGCCAATACTGCGGCGTGGCGCACAGTGCCCACAACCTGACCTTTGATCATGTGATTCCGCGTTGTCGCGGTGGCAGAACCACCTGGAAAAATGTGGTGGCGGCCTGTTTGCCCTGCAACCTGCGTAAGGGTAGCCTGGTTCCTGCAGCAGTGGGGATGCAGCTGATTTGCCCGCCGATCCAACCCACCATGCAGGTGTTACAGCGGAACGCGCAAAAGTTTCGTCCCGAAACCTTCCACCAAACTTGGCGCGACTTTCTCTACTGGGATTCTGAGCTGGAAACTGTTTAGCGGCTGAACCAGAAGACGAGAGCAGTTTTTTCTAAAGCGAAAATGATCTAGGCGGCGGCGCCCGCAAACGCCTGGCCAGCGCCATGCTGTTCAATTTCCACGATCAGGCGGTTGATTTCCTCAGCGGCGGCACTGTTAGGCGATGTTTCGGCCACACCACTGCCCTTTGCCATGCTAACGCTATAGGCAACACGGTTGGCAATGCCCGTTTCTGCCAGCGGGATACCATGGGCAGCAAACTCCTGCCGCGTGGCCTCAACCAACTTTGCCCGACCGGTAACGCGGTTCAGTACCGCCAGCATTGGCCGCCCCTCAGCATTGGTAAGCTCCACCGTGCGCTGGGTCGCCCAGACATCCAGCGGGCTGGGTTGCAGCGGTACCAGCACCAGGTCGGCCGAACGAATGGCGATTTTGGCCTCAGTCTGGGTATGGGGGGGGCTGTCGACGATAACGCGGTCATAGCTTTCGCTTAGGCGCAACACCTCATTATGAACGCGCCAACCCGTGATGCTTCGCACCTCAGGCGTAGCCTCAACATTACCAAGGCGGGCGATGCGCTGTTGATACCAATAAGTCAAGCTGCCCTGCGGATCGATATCGACCACCACCACCTTTTGCCCCAGGGCTTGATAGCTGATGGCCAATTGCGCGGCCAGCGTGCTTTTGCCAACGCCGCCCTTTTGCTGTGCAACAGTAATAATGCAAACCATGGATGTGCCCTTAAGGATTAGAGGGTGGGATACTTAGAAAACCTTAAGACTTCTTGCGAAAAAACCCAACAAAATTCTGTCACGCCATTCCGATTTATTGCTGCCACGGCCTGACCGCCTTAGCCCGTAGAAGCTAGGCAAGACCCATCACGCATGGCTCGCGCACAGAATGATTAGGCGGCAACCTTATTCAGATAACCTTCCAACCGTTCGGCGGCTGTTTTTTCATCAACCTGTTCGATGGCGGCGTATTCACGCGCCAAACGATCTAAGGCCTGCTGATAAATTTGCCGTTCGCTATAGGATTGTTCCGTTTGAGACTTGCTGCGAAACAGATCGCGCACCACCTCAGCAATCGCAACAGGATCGCCCGAGTTAATCTTGGCCTCATATTCCTGTGCACGACGGCTCCACATCACGCGGCGAACGCGGGCGCGCCCCTGAAGTTTGGTAAGCGCCTTATCCAGATGTTCACGGCTGGCCAGTTTGCGCAGACCAGCCTTAGCAACCTTGGCGGTCGGAATGCGCAGCGTCATTTTCTCTTTCTCAAAGCTGATGACCACCACATTCAGCTCTTGCCCAGCAAAAACTTGGTTTTCCATGCGGGACACTTGGCCAACCCCATGCGTGGGATACACAACATATTCGCCGATTTGAAAGGATGAATCCTTATTGGAATTGGCAACAACATTTGTCATTTTGTGACCCCTTTTGTTCAAAACTGTGATTGGAAAGCTTTTGTAACAGTTGACCCGCGCAATAAAAACCTTAGCAGGTTATGTGAAGATTTAGTGAAAGCTAACATCAATTTTAGGGAAAATCAAGTTAATTTTATGAAATTCAACAACGGCAGCAGGAATTTGGCCAAGTAGCCTTGGGCAACCACCGGCCTTTGCTTAATCCTGTTGGCCAGGATTGGGGGAAAACAGGGCGATTTTATCAGGCTTATCAAGCCATTGGTCGGCATCAGTAGGCGCCGTTCCCTTCTGGCGAATACTTGGCCATTGCGCGGCATAATCACGGTTCAGCTGCACCCAACGCTCCGCCGCGGGATCGGTGTCGGCGATAATGGCGCCGGCGGGGCACTCCGGCTCACACACGCCGCAGTCAATGCATTGATCGGGATGGATAACCAGCATATTTTCGCCCTCAAAAAAGCAATCGACGGGACAAACGCTGACGCAATCCATGTATTTGCAACGGATGCAGGCTTCGGTAACGACATAGGTCATGATGCAGATCTTTTGAAAAAGTGAAATGCTATCATGAGCAAATAATCACCAAAAAGCAAGCAAAACGGCATGGTGGGCGGGCGATGCTGTAACCCTACTTGCCACGCAATCCTGCTATGGATAGTCTAAGCCCATGTTGATTGACCTCTACCCCCCGCTGACCAGTCTGGCGACGCCCGCCCTGCGCCTTTTGCTGCGGCGACGGCTGGCCAGGGGTAAGGAGGATGCGGCGCGGCTGCCAGAACGGATGGGGCAAGCCAGCCTGGCGCGGCCTGACGGCTTTTTGATATGGATTCACGGCGCCAGTGTGGGCGAAAGCAACTCCGCCATTCCCTTGATTAAGCGGTTGCAGGCGCAATACCCCGCCGCCAGCATTTTGCTGACCACCGGCACGGTAAGCTCGGCGAAATTGATGGCGAAACAATTGCCACCGCCCGCTATGCATCAGTTTTTTCCTGTCGATGCCCTGCCATGGGTGCGGCGGTTTTTGAATCACTGGCAACCCGATTTGGTGCTGTGGCTGGAGTCTGAGCTGTGGCCAAACTGGCTGCGGCAGTTAAAGTTGCGGCGGATTCCCACCCTGCTGGTTAACGCCCGCATGAAGCCCAAATCTTTTGACCATTGGCTGCGTTGGCCACGCACGATTGCCCGTATGGGTGACAGCTTTACCGCCACCCTGGCGCAGAGTGAGCCGGATGCCGAACGCTATCGCCGCCTGAAGTTTCCTAACGTCAGCTGTATTGGCAATCTGAAATTCGCGGCGCCGCCCCTGAACGCGGATGATACTGTGCTGGCCGATTTGCGGCAGCAGATTGGGCAACGACCTCTGATAGCCTTTGTCTCCACCCATGTGGGGGAGGAGTTGTTGGCGGCGCGGGTGCATCAGTACCTAAAGGCCGAGGTGCCAAATTTAATCACCGTCATCGCCCCGCGTCATGCAGTGCGGGGAGAGGAATTGGCCACCACCCTGGCGGAGGCCTTCCCCGATTTGGTGGTGGCGCGGCGCGGGATTAACCAGCCCCTAACCCCGCAGACCGATCTGTATCTGGCCGATACGATGGGGGAGCTGGGTTTGTGGTACCGATTGGCGCAGGTGGCGGTGATGGGCGGATCCTTTATTCCTTTTGGCGGCCACAATCCGTTGGAGGGGTTGGCGCTGGGCTGCCCCATGATTTGCGGCCAACATATGTTTGCCTTTGAGGAAATGACCGCCAACATGGTGACCGCTGGTTGTGGCCTGGTAGTCGCGGACGAACGCGGGCTGCGCGCGGAGCTGTTAAGGCTGTTGCATGCCCCCAAAGAGCGGGCAACGATGGGGCAGGCGGGGTTGGCCTTTGCTGAGGGGCAGGCGCATGTTCTGGATCGCTTGATCGACATGCTGCAACCCTATTTACCCAAGTCTTAGTCGGTTCGGATGCTTTGGCGCACCCCCTGGTGGTGGCATGATGACGGTAGGGTTGCCCGCCTTCCCCGTCTTATAAGTGGCGCCCTTACACCCGCCAGCTGGCTATACAGCCTGGGGCTATGGCTGGATAAAAACGCATCGCACCCGGTGGCCGCCGCGCTGCCAACCCTGGTGGTGGGGGGGGTAACGGTCGGCGGATCGGGCAAAACCCCCGTGGTGCAATTTATTGCGCGCCGATTGCAACAGCTTAGCCAGAGCCCGCACATCGGGCTGCGCGGTTATGGCGGGCGGGTGGCGGCGATTCGGCAGGTGCAGGCGGGTGATAAGGTCAGTGAGGTGGGCGACGAAGCGTTGCTGCATACCGCAATTGCCCCAACCTGGGTTGGCCGTGATCGCCTGGCACTGGCGCGGGCGGCTGCGGCGGCGGGTGCCAACCAACTGCTGCTGGATGATGGGATGCAGCATTGGCGGCTAAGCCCGACCATCAGCCTGCTGGTGGTGGATGGCATCGTGGGGCTGGGCAATGGCCGCCTGCTGCCCGCGGGTGGGCTGAGGGAACCTTGGTCAGCGGTGGTTGCCCGCGCCGATGCCCTGTTAATCCTGGGTGAAGACAGCCAGCAGCTGGCCAACCGTTGGCCAGCCACCAAGCCATTGCTGCGCGGGCAGCTGGCGGTGGTACAGGCGCATCAGGAGAAAGTGGCGAATCGGCGATGGGTGGCCTTTGCCGGCATTGGGCGGCCTGAAAAATTCTGGAACAGCCTGCGGGCAGCGGGGGCAGAGCTGGCGGCGGTACAGGCCTTTCCCGATCACCACCCCTATCGTGCGGGGGATCTGGCGGAGCTGGCGCATCGCGCCGCCAAGCTGTCGGCGGGGTTAATCACCACCCGCAAGGATTGGGTGCGACTGCCCCCCGAATGGCAACAGCGGGTGCAGGTGTTGGAGGTGGCGTTGCAGCTGGACAGCGACAGCCTGGCCGCGATGGATAAGCTGTTGCAACGGCTGGTGGATACAGCGGTATGAGCCGGTCATCCAGCCATCGCCGCGCCGCCCCCACCATGCGCCGTGCCGTGCCATTCCCGTTGGGCAGACGGTTGCGCTATGTGTTGCAGGCCGCCCCCCTGTATCTGTTGTTTGGCCTGTTTCGCCTGCTTCCCCTGCCGGCCGCATCCTGGCTGGGGGGGCGTTTGGCCTACTACTTGGGGATGAATTTGAAACGGCGCAACCGCCTGGCGGCCAGTCAGTTGGCGATGGCGATGCCCCACCTGACAGCGCTAGAGCGGCAGGAAATTTTGGCCGCGATGTGGGACAATTTGGGTCGGGTGGTGGCGGAGCTGGCGCACCTGCCCGCGCTGCGCCGCCGCCTGGCCGATGGGCGGATTCCGATTTTTGGGGGGCAGGCGGTGGTGGAGATGGCGGCGCGTGGTCAGCCCGCGATGTTTGTGTCGGGGCATATGGGCAATTGGGAGCTTGCCCCCCTGGTCGCGCATCATCTGGGCATGCCCCCGTACAGCATCTATCGGGCGGGCAACAACCCCTGGTTAGAGCGGTTGATTCGGGCACAGCGCGATGCCGCCAGCAACCAAGGGCGGCCGCGTCAGGATTGGCAGGGCTTTGGCATTGCCAAGGGGGCAGAGGGCGGCAAAAAATTGCTGCAAAAAATGAAACAGCGGCAATCAATCGCCCTGTTGATTGATCAACGCATGAACGATGGGGTGGCGGTGCCCTTTTTTGGCCAGCCCGCGATGACCGCCGATGCCGCCACCAAATTGGCGTTGAAATATGGCTATCCGATCGTGATGGCGCGGGTGGTGCGCGGACGCGGCCATCATTTGTCGGTTGAGATTTTGCCCGCCGTCTGGCCTCAGGGTTTTTTGGATGATGCGGGGGGTGATTTGGAGCTGGCCAGCCTGAACTGGCTTACCGCCATCAATCAACAGCTGGAAAGTTGGATCCGTGAACACCCCGCCCAGTGGCTGTGGCTCCATCGCCGTTGGTAGGGGATATTCCCCATAAGATGGCGCCGCCTTTTCCACCACTCCGCTGTCATCCTACCCTCGCCTTTTCCGCTGTACCGTTGTCATTTCCGCGAAGGCGGAAATCCACCAACCTTCATCGCACAACCTGGCGGTTCCGTCCTATGGATCCCCCGCCTTCGCGGAGGATGACGACATTGGTGCGGATACAGCCAGCCCATCTTTCTGCCGCTGCCATCCTAGCCCTACCATTCCCATCACTCTGTTGTCATCTTAGCCCCCCCCATTCCCACCACGCCTTTGTCATCCTACCCCCACTATTTCCGCCTCTCTGCTGTCATCCTACCCCTTGTGGGTAGGATCTCCTTACTCCCTTGCCGCTTGTTTGACGGTTAGGATTAGAGATTCTACCCAACATTTCCAATTATTTGGGGGTAGAATGACAGTCTGTGATGCGGGGGCAGCCGTTCCCCCGCATGGATCCCCTGCCTTCGCAGAGGATGACGACGCAAGAAGTCAGCAGGTTGGTGTAGGGGGCGGGGCAGCACCGACGGATGGGTGGGGCAGGGCGGTCGGCAAAAGTGTTGGCATTTTAGGCTGTTAGCAAGATTTTGTATTTTTCTCACCATCACAAAAGAAAATTTGTTTTTTTTGCAGTTTTTTGTTGACTTTTTGGTAACAAAATGACAGATTCAACTTGTGGTACTAATTAAACTGGAGGATTGAAAATGGGCGAAAAAATTCAAGCATGTAAATTGCCTAATAATAGTCAAAGAGAAAAACTAGATCAGAAACAAATACCAGCCGACTTGACTTTTGCGCAAATCGCTGAAGGAATCTGTCGATTTTTAACAGAACACGGCGTTGAAGCAGAAAATGGACGTTTTTTGATAAAGGTGCCCAATGAAACAAATGAAACAAAAGTAGAGATTTGTGGGGGGGGCACCATTAATTTTAAGGGAGCGGTAAACGAAGATGTAATGAGAAATTTGGCTGTTTATGCTACATCATGCATCGAAGCATCGATAATAAATAACGTTCTTGCAAGAATTGGCAGAGAATGGAGTAGGCCAAGCGGTCAAACGCTCATTCCAGCTGAAGTAATGCTTCCTGTCGCACGCAGCCGCTAATAACCATCTCCCCCTTGCAACGCGCTAGGTAATGTGCTTTAAGGGGGTTTGGATTTTTTTGATGAAGGTGGGTATGCAGCCATGGCACGCGTAACTGTTGAGGATTGTTTGGCCGTTATTCCAAACCCGTTTGAGCTGACCGTGGCGGCGGCGCAGCGGGCACGCGACATTGGCGCGGGTTCTGCCCTGACCATTGCGCGCGACAACGACAAAAATTCGGTGATCGCCCTGCGTGAAATTGCTCAGCAAACTGTGGCGGTGGCCGACCTGAAAGAAGCCCTGATCCGCAACCTGCAAAAATTTGGCCAGCCCGATGTGGCAACCGATGACGACATTGTCATGGCCGAAGAAAGCCTGATCGTGGTTGAGGAGGAGTTGGATGGCTATAGCGTGGGTGAGGCCGCCGATGAGGATGCCGACCTAACCACCCTGGCCGATATGTCCGAAGATGGCGATGACGGCGATTTTTTGATTGGCCAGGCCGCCGATATGTCGGTTGATTTTGGCGCCGATGAGGTGGATGAGGATTAGGTTGGCGGGCGCCGTGGGCAGTTTCCCTGTCGGCCGCCCTTCCGTTTTCCTGTGTTGGCCATTTTCCCATGCCCGCAACCCCCGTGCCCGCAACCATGTTGCCTGAATCGCCCCCCACCGTGCCCCCTAACGCGCCGATAATACCACCATTGGCGGGCGCACCGACCACCCTGCATCGGGGCTGGTGGCCTACTAGGGCGGTGCAGGAACCCTGGGTCTTTTTGTGGTTGGCGCTACTGCTGCTGCCCCTAACGCTGTGGCCGCAGGCCGATTTGGCGGTATCGGGCTGGTTCTTTACCGCTGGCCAGGGGTTTTTGTGGCAACAATCGCCCTGGGTCGGGCAACTTAGCCGCCTGTTGCATCTGGCCAGTTGGGCGGTGGGCATCGGACTGCTGCTGGCAATCGGGTGGGGAATTGTGCAGGCGATTGCGGAATCGTCTAAGCCGGGTGCTAAGGCCGCTATCTGGCCGCCCAAAAGAATGCTGCGGGGCATGCCGCCGCGCCAACGCCGCCTGCTATACCTGTTAATCGTGCTGATTGTGGCGCCGGGGTTGTTGGTTAACAGCGTGGTAAAGCCTAGCTTTGGGCGGGCGCGCCCCCACCAGGTTACCGATTTCGGCGGCAGCCAGCAATTTTACGCCGCCTGGATCCCCGCCCATCAATGCACCCGTAATTGCAGCTTTGCCAGTGGCGATGCGGGCGTCGGTTTCGCCCTGTTAACCCCCGCCTGGATTGCCCAAAGCCGCCGCACCCGCCGCCGATGGCTGATGGTCGGAATGGCGGTCGGCCTGGCGGTCAGCCTGCCCCGATTGGGCGCGGGCAAACATTTCCTTACCGACCTGCTGTGGGCGGGGTGGATGGTCGCCCTTAGCGGCTGGCTGATCGCGCGTTGGTGGGTTGGTCGATTTATGGCTGACGTTGTTGATACTGCTCTCCAAAAAACTTCCAAGCATTGAAAGCGCAAACATCTTCAACCCGTGGTTGTTCAGGTGGTTCAGGCCTAATTGGTGGGCCACCAAGCCCAATACGCGCACTATTACCATTGCCAAGTGAAATAGGCACCTCAACTCCAGTCAATATATTCCCTAAAATGCTGTTTCTAAAGCCAATAAGATTATTATAGCTGTTATAGGCTTTCATATAGCTCAGCCAATTGTTTTGTTGGGCTGTAACAATCACGGCAGGGCAGTTGGCTATTGCGGCCAATGATGCTTGGACATTTGGTAATACACTTAGCTGTGCGCTTCCAAAGCCAGCAGCGCCTTCAGCTGCATATCGTCCTCTTTCAGCGGCTAGGGCATCCCGCTCAGCATTAGCCACCTGAATTCGTACACAGGCATTATATATTCTTTGATTTGCTTCTGCATTGCCTGTATTTCTAAGACGGCACGTTCCTCCCTGTGATGGAGCCGGACTACCATAAGAAGGTGAAGCAGAATAAAATTTAGCGGTTTCTGGAGTTATACCTTGTGTTTTAGATTCACCTCCGCTATTCGCGTACTTTAATAAAGGCATGATGGCTACAAGATTTTCTTTAGATTCCCTGGAAACTCGAAGCGCACAGGCGGTTAATGTGTTTCTTCCTTGTGTTGTGCTATCATCGAAAATTTTGAAAGTATATTGCAGAGTACGGCCAGAAACTGGCCAGCCATAGCCTTTGAAACAGTCAAGTGTACTTTGAATGGCAGGGCTATTTCCTGCAAAGCCTGGAGTGGCCATTGCCGTTAGGGCAGTAACAGCCGCCAATCCTGTTGAAAGTGCCTGTTGTGCAAAACGATTTCCTTTGCCCATACCCCAATACTCCTTAAGAATTTGTTATTCATTGGCCAGGTAACCATAATCAAAAATTGTTACAATTTCAAGTCATAAATCAACTTGGGCGTAAAAATGCGGTGGGATTATACCATTTATGCTGCGGTTTGCTGGCGGGTGCCCCAAAACACAAGCAAAAAGGGGCAGGGCGGGTTGATGCGGATCACGCCAAAAACTGTTCCTGAATAATCCGTTCGTCCAAATGGTGATCGTTGTCGAACAGCAAATGAAACTGGCGATCCTGTTGCAATCGGATGGTCAGGCGGCGTGCCAAGCCCAATTCCTGGGTATCGGCATCAACCCCAACTGGCCGATGCGCATCATCCTGCACCACCACCTCAATGGTGGCAGAATCGGGCAGCAGGGCGCCGCGCCAACGCCGCGGGCGAAACGGGCAGATCGGGGTCAGCGCCAACAGGGGGCTGCCCAACGGCAAAATGGGTCCATGCGCCGACAGGTTATAGGCGGTGCTGCCCGCAGGGGTGGCCACCAACACGCCATCGGCCACCAACTCCGGCAGGCGGACAACCCCATCAACGCTGATCTTCAGCCTGGCCGCCTGGCTGCCGCGGCGCAGCAACGCCACCTCATTAATCGCAAAGGCGCTGTGGCGGCGGCCATCCACCCCGTCCACCTCAACCAACAGGGGGTGCAGCACGGCGGTTTTGGCGTTGGCAATCCGCTTTTCCAAGCCCTGCAGGCGATAACGGTTCAGCAAAAAGCCAACCGTGCCGCGATTCATGCCGTAAAAGCGGTGGGTAGCACCAAAGGGGCCACGCAGATTTTGCAGGACAAAGCCGTCCCCGCCCAACAGCACAATCACCTCCGCCCGCTCAGGCGCGACAAAGGGATAGCGTGCGGCCAGGGCGGCGGCCGCAGCCTCAGCCTTTGGTGTTGGGGCGGCCAGTAACGCCAGTTGCATCGCGGCTGATGATCCCTTAGGCGGCGTCGGCTTGGCGCAGCTGGCGCGCCTTGGCCAACACCTCCTGCACATGGCCATCAACCTTTACGTTGCGCCAAATCGCGGCAATTTTGCTATCTGGGTTAATCAAAAAGGTTGCCCGTTCAACCCCCATATAGGTTTTGCCATACATGGATTTTTCCACCCAGGTGCCATAGGCCTGGCAAATCTGGCCATCGGTGTCGGCGGCCAGGGGAAATGTCAGGCTGTATTTCTTGCTAAACTTGGCGTGGGAGGCCTCATCATCGCGGCTGACGCCAATGACCAGCGTATGACTGCTGTCAAAATGGGGCAGATTATCCTGAAACCCACAAGCCTCCTTCGTGCAGCCGGGGGTGTCATCCTTTGGATAGAAATAGACAATCACCGCCTGGCCTTTGGCGGCGGCAATGCTGGTAGCGCCAGCCCCAGCGGGTAAGGCAAAGTCGGGGGCGGTATCGCCAATTGCCAATTTTTGACCGCTGGCCAGCTGGGTGTTTTTTGCCGTTGCAGAATCATTCGCCGTCATGTCACATTCCCCCTAAGAAAAAGATTGAACCGCCTTATTACTAGCATAATTCTTGCTAGCTATGCTATCCCATAGGGGGCTATCCCATAAGGCCAAGTTATTATTTGTATCGAATGCCCCTAAGCTATGCTTGCCGACCTGCCAAATCCGTCATCCACGCAGTCCCCGCCGCCCCCGCCAAAGCGTTTTTGGGGCAGATTGCGGCGATTGGTGCGTGGGGGTGGGCGCTATCGTCGCTGGATTAAACCATTTTGGCATAGTGGGCGGCTGATGATCCGGATCGTGCGCTATGGCGCGACGGCCGCGTTGTTGTTGGGATTGGCAATCGGGGTTGGGTTGTTGGTTATCAGCCGTCATCCGATCCCGTTGGGGGAATCGGCGCAACCCCTGCTGGCGCGGGCTGCCGAGCGGGTGGGCTATCGCCTGGCCTATGAGCAGCTGTCGTTGGGATTTGATGCGCCCAGCCGCCAGCTGGAAATGCGGGCGCGCAAACTGGTGCTGACGCCGTTATCTGCGGCGATGAATGGTGGGGCAGGGGGGGAAGTGGGCGGTGGAGAGGCTGCCCCTGAACAAGGCGCTGCCCTGCAAGCTGATGAAGCGCATTTCAGCCTGCATCTGATGCCGCTATTGGCGGGTCAATTGGATTTTGATCGGGTGGAGCTGAGCGCCTTTAGCCTAAACCTTCAGCGTGACCCCGCCGAATTGGAGCGGCTTAGGCAACTGACCGACGGCAGTGCCCCCGCTGAAGATCAGGCCGTCGCCACGCCCAATTGGTGGCAACAGTGGCCAGCCCTGGTCAGCGGGCTTCACCCCCCGCTGAACCCGAATTGGCCGAATCTTAGTCTGCAACAGGGTACCGTTACCGTCGGCTGGGGAAGCGATCAACGGCGGTTGGAGATGGCAATCGATGCGGCCACCCTGTCGTCACATACCCACTATGACCTTGGCCACCATTTGCGCCCCGAAAAACGGTGGCAGGGGCAGGGCAATGGCCAGCTAAAATGGTATGGATGGGGCAAAACCGATGGCCAAAGCGCCTGGTCGGTCAGCCTTAGCGATAACGGCGCCTGGAATGGCCAGCTGAAGCCTGTTCCCCTGATGCTGCTAAGCGATGCGCTGGCCATGCCGATCCCTGAGCCGTGGCAGGGGGCGGTTGGGTTGCAGGCGGATTTAAGCCTTGGCTATCAGCCGCCGGCCAGCCCGCACCCCCCCCTTATTTCCCAAATCATGCCGCATAAACCTGCGGATTCAACAGAAGCAAAGGGCGCCGCCGAACAATTGATGATTGGCCTAACCCTGCCAACCCAAACGCTGGACTGGCCAGGCGTTTTTCCGCAGCCTGTTGTGCTGAGGGAGGGGGCTGTCACCCTGACGTTGCAGCCTGATGCGGCGCGCCCCGATGCCTCGACAATTCGGCTGATGCCGTCCAGCCTGCATCTTGGCAATGGCCGCTTTGATTTTGCGGGCGAAGCGAAGGCCGCTGTAGGGCAGGGAGCTAGTAGTGGTGGAGGTGTAAGCGGGGGTGATGCTATGCCAAATGCGCCCGCCGCCGTGCCTATGCTATCCACGCCCAACCCCGTTGCGCTCAGCCTGAATCTGACCGCGGGCGGCCTATCCTTTAACGATTTGCCCCTGCTGTGGCCGCAGCCGATGGCGGTGAATCCGCGCAATTGGGTGACGCAGCATTTGCGGGACGGGTCGATTCAACAGGCGCAGATGACTTTGACCGCCCAGCTGGATCCCGCCAACAACAGCCTGCCCGTGGTGAAAACCCAGGGCACCATCACTGTGCAGGGTTCTACGGTGGATTATTTCCCCCCGCTGCCCCCGATTGAAAAGGTCGATGGTATCGCCAGCTTTACCGAAACGGGCATGGATATCACCCTGACCAGTGGGCAACAGGCGGGCAGTCGTTTGAAACAGGGCAAGGTGGGGATCAGCGGTTTTGATAAGCCCGATCAGCTTATCGACATTGCGGTGGAATTGGCGGGCCCATTGGCGGATGCCATGGCGATTATCGGCCACCCCAAATTGCAATTGATCCAGGAATTGGGGTTGAAACCCGAAGGCATTAACGGCGATGGCCAAATCGCCCTGAAATTTCAATTCCCTCTGCAAAACAGTTTGCGTCTGCCCGATGTGGCCACCACCGTTCGCGCCAAACTGGCCAATGTGGTGGTGGCCAATCTGGTCAATCAGCATGGGGTCAGTGATGGCAATCTTACCCTGGATCTGGACAACAAAGGTATGGTGGTGGCAGGTCAGGTGAAATTGGCGGGGGCGCCGCTGGAGATTAAATGGCAGGAGTGGTTTAACCCGATGACCAGCGCGATTGAGGCTGATCCCGCGCCGCTGTTATCCGCGCAGGAGGCTTCGCAAGCCGCCAAGCCAGGCGCCAAATCTCCCACAGCCAAAACGCCCCAAACATCCAAGGCCAAATCCTCATCCCGCACCGTGCACTTGCAGCGGGACATTACCTTTAAGGGCACGATGGATGCGGATGCCTATCGCCGCTTGGAAATGCCTGCCAACGCTTTGGAGGCTGGGGTGATGCAGCTGAATGGCCGCTATCAGGTTTATGATGGCAAGGCGGGCGCCAGCAAAAGCCGCTTAAATGCGGAATGGCAGGCGGATCAGGCCGCCGTCAATCTAGCAGACCTGAATTGGCGCAAGGATATCGGGCAGCCGTTGCGAGGGGATGTTGACTTGGGGCTAGCCAATGGGGCGGTGCAAACTATCAACCGCTTTGCCCTGATGGGCAGTGGGGCAAACGTCATTGTTTTCGCCAAAATCGATCCCAAAACGGCGGTCGCCACCCAGTTGCAGGCTAGCCAGCTGAAAATCGGCCGCACCGATGTTCGGTTGAACCTTAGCCGCAAACCACCCGCCCGCGCCAATACGCCCGCTGGCGCATGGACAGGAACGCTGACCGGCAACGGGTTGGACTTAAGCGGCGCCTTTGCCAGCGGCCAAGCCGATAAGGAAACGCCCGAATTGCCCGCTATGCAGTTGGATGTCGCCTTGGAACAGTTGTATCTGGCCAACAACATTGGCTTGCGCCATCTGCGCGGTTATTTGCATCGCACCGACAACCATTGGCAACGCTATCAACTGACCGCGGATTGGCCAGATCAAAAAGCGGAGCAAAAGTCTGAGCCCGCATCATCCAATCAAAAAGATGGCGGCAGTTCTGAATCATCGTCGCCGACGCCGCCCCCCGTGCCCGCCCTTAAGCTGCAATTGCAGGATCAATCGGCTGGCCGAGTGTTTCAGTTGGCCAGCAGCAATGCAGGTCGCCTGTTTGAGGGCTTAAACCTGGGAGATAATTTGCGCGGTGGGGTGTTGGCCATCAACGCACAGCTAACCAATCCATCCGACAACCGCGATTATCATGGCACGGTGGAGATAAAAGATCCCCGCCTGGTTAAGGCGCCCTTGTTGGCGCGCCTTATCAGCCTGGCCTTTCCCACGGGACTGTTGCAAGCCCTGGGGGGTGAGGGGATAGCCTTTAGCCAGTTGCAGGCCAACATTGCCCGCCAAAACCAACTGTTGACCATTACCGATGGTCGCCTGTATGGAAGCTCGCTTGGCCTTACCGCTAAGGGGCAGGTGGATTTAGGCAAAAATCAAATCAACTTAAGCGGGGTTATTGTGCCCGCCTATGCCGTCAACAATTTATTTGCGCGAATCCCGCTGATTGGCGGTCTGCTTGGGGGTGATTCTGCGGGGGGATTGTTGGCCACCAATTACAGTGCGACGGGGGCGTTGGACAATCCCGACATATCGGTGAACCCCTTAAGCATGTTGACCCCTGGTGCGTTGCGCGGCATTTTTGGCAATGGGGCGCCAACCGAAACACCTGCCCCGCCGTCGGCTCAGCCAGGCGAAACCCCACCAAAGCCAAATCCCGCAACCGGTTCTAATCCCGCTAAGGCAGCCCCATGACCATACCCAGCCCCGATGCTTCGGCTACCGTTTCTGCCGCGTCACCCGCACTCGCACCCGCTTCATCACACGCCCCTGCTGTCGGTTCATTCTTCCACAGGGTCATGAAGGCAGGTTTTCTGAAGGCTTTGCCTTGTCAAACTTGGCCGTTGATCCCGATGCTAATCGCCCTGGTCAGTGTGCCCGCCGCCGCCAAGCTTAGTGTGTTGTGGTTGCCGATGGCGGCGATTCTGGCGCTGTTGGTTGGGCCGCGCCCTGCTGATGGCGCCGCATGGGGCAGGGTGCTGCCGATTATCCTGCTGTTAGGCATTGTGTGGGCGGGGCTAAGCCTGTTATGGGCACCCAATGTTGATAATGGCCTGCGCGCCTTTTTGGACACCGCCAGTTTGGCCTTGGCGGGGGGGATTTTGCTGAGTTGGCTTAGGCAGATACCCGACACGGTTAAGGCCAGCGGCCGCCATTGGTTCGTCCGCCTGTATTTGCCCGCTGTGCTGTTGCTGTTGCCGCTGGTGGTGGCGCACCGACTGGCGCTGCATCAGGTGCCTCAGTTCGAATGGGCTGAGCGCGCCAACATGACCGATCGTGGATCCATCATGCTGGCGCTGTTACTGTGGCCATGCCTTACCCTGCTGCGGGGGCGCTGGCAAAGGATTAGTCTGTGGTTGTTGGTGGCGGGGGTGGTGTTGATCTCCAACAGTTTGGCGGCCAAGCTGGTGGTGCTGCTGGGGGGGGGGATTTTTATGCTTGCCCGCCGTTACCATCATGGCCTGCTAAGGGCGCTGCCGCTTATCGGCCTCGGCCTGCTGCTGCTGATGCCTATGTTGGCGCAAAGTTTTTACAGCTGGGGGTGGCAGTATGCGGAATGGATGCCGGCAAGCAGTCGTCATCGCGTTGTGATTTGGGACTTTGTTGCTCGCCAGGCCGCCACCCACCCGTGGTTGGGGTGGGGCATTAACGCCGCCCGCGATTTTTCCAATATGGGAGAGGTTCCTTTGCTCGGCGACCGCATGATCCCAATGCATCCGCACAACGCGGTGTTGCAACTGTGGTTGGAATTTGGCGCCCTCGGCATCGCCCTGTGCGCCCTGTGGTGGCTTGGCCTGTGCCGCAAATGGCGGATTTTGGCCAACCAATCCCCCCCCTTAAACGGCCACCAGTTGGTGCAGCAGGCCGCCACCATCACCCAAGTCCTGGGCATTATGATGGTGGTTTGCACCAGCTTTAGCCTGTGGGCCAGTTATTGGCAGGCCTGGATCTGGCTGATTGTGGGGTTTACCATGCTTATAAACCGCCAGGCAGTTGATCATGGAATTGATCAGCGTAGGCAGCGGCAGTTTTAAGGTATCTTGCGATAGGGCAATTCAGCCTAAGCGGCGACAGGCTTTTTTTTGAGATTGGTTGGAATGTGGGTGCGGGTATGCTGATTCTCCTCATCAAGCGCTATTTTTAGATCCCGCAAAGCGCCAAGGGCATTGCTGTTAGCACTGTTGGTGCTGTTAAGCGATGCTAGGCCAGCCAGCAATAGCTTCGCATCCTTATCCTTTAATTTATTCACCATCTCTCTCATAAATGGCAGCCCGCCGCCGGCTTGGGTCGCGGCAGTGTGCGCCCTTAAAATATCACCCACGGTGGCGCCGTTCGATAGCACCTGTTCGATGGCGGATTCTATTTGCTGTTCTTGTATAGGTTCCTGACCATTTCGATTGTTTTTATCCATCTCCGCAAGTACAGCTTGGATGTTGGCATCACCATCGGTGCCCATGGCGGTTTTAAAAACTTGCTGTATATCATTCCAGGTATCAGAATCACGACTTAACAGGTCTAATACCCGATCCCTGGTTCCATCATCTGTTAAAGTCAGTACTAACGCTGCATGAGGATTTTTCTTAATTTTTTCAGCCAATTCTTTAGCCCTATCCGTCATGCTGTTACCAGACTTGGCCGCATCGACCACGGCCGATCCGATTTTGACAGCGCTGGTGGGCGCCTGCAAAGTTTTGGCCAAAAAGCCGCCGCCATTAGCACTCAGCAGGCTTTTTTCCCTATCTTTTTTCGCCTTGGTAATCTTGCCCAACAGCTCCATCATCAAATGCATGCGCAGCTCACCCCTAAGGTCGCCACTTTTTGCTATCGTGATCAGGGCTGCCCCCACCAAAACGATCGCGGCAGCATCCAGGGCGGCTCGCTTACTTTGTTCGCTCCCAAATGCTTTGATGCCATTGGCCCATCCCGTGCGACGAAAAGTATCCCCCCCAGGATTCACGCTTCCGACAATAGCATCGTGTGCCGTGGCAGCCCGCCATTCATCGGCCATGGTTTTATAAGTCAAGACAGTGTCATGGGGGGGTGTGATGATGGTCATGGGCAATACCAAAAATTTTAATCATATTCATGATAATCGTTATCGTATGACAGTTTTGTGAAAAAAGCCATCTGTGAATGGCATAGCCCCCTTTTTTGTCGGCGTGTTACGGGGTGGGTATTAAGCCGCTTGGTATTCATCAGCGCGCCTTGCGGAAATAAAAATAAATTGGCATTGCTATTTGTGTATTTATCAGCTAGGATTGCCGCCAAGATGAATGAAATTCTGGCTTTTGGTCAGATGTATTGCTGGGGTAAACGAACGGTTACGTTTCTTTTATTTTAAGTAGTGCCCACAAAACAATCATCTGCCGATCAAAAGGTGATCAAACAATCCATCCAATAATTTAGGAAAAAACCAACTTATGACCAATGTTACCAGCGATACCGCTGCCAGTCCTTTGCCCGCATTTAACGAACTGGGTCTTTCGGGCAAAATGCTAAATGCCATCAGCGCGGCGGGCTATGAAAAACCCACCGCTATTCAGGCGCAAACCATTCCCCACGCCCTGCAACGTCGGGACGTTTTGGGTCTATCCCAAACCGGCAGTGGCAAAACAGCATCCTTTCTTATTCCCATTTTAGAGCAGTTGGCCAGCTTTAAGCGGCGCGCCCGCATGCCCAGCGTTCTGATTTTGGAGCCAACCCGTGAATTGGCCGCGCAAGTGGTTGATGCCATCAATCTGTTGGGCAAGCCTTTTGGCGTGACCTCCTGCCTGATTATCGGTGGTACCAGCGATCAAAGCCGCGCCCTGATGCATTCGATTGATATTGTGGTGGCGACACCCGGTCGATTGTTGGATCTGAAACAACGGGGCGGCATTTTGCTGACCGGGGTGCAGGTGTTTGTGTTGGATGAGGCCGACCGCATGTTGGACATGGGCTTTATTCCCGATGTTGAGCGGATTGAGGCCTCCCTGCCTGAAAATCACCAAACCATGTTCTATTCCGCGACCATGTCGTCGGAGATTGAGCGGTTGGTGCACCAATTCATGCGGGATCCTGCGATTGTGCGCATCGCGCCAAAGGTGATGACCGCGGCCAGCATTACGCAAAAATTCTATGCGGTGGAACCAACCCAAAAAACCAGCCTGCTGGCTACCCTGTTGGCGGAGCATGCCTTTGAATCGGCGATTATCTTCTGTAACCGCAAACGGGATATTCCGCTTGTGTGTCGTGGATTGGGACGGGCGGGCTATCGCGCCGAAGCCCTGCATGGCGATATGTCGCAGGAACAACGCAGCCGTACATTGCGGGCGTTTAAGGCGGGTCAAATTGATCTGTTGGTGGCCAGTGATGTGGCGGCACGCGGCCTGGATGTTGATGACCTACCCGTGGTGGTGAACTACGATGTGCCCAAGTCTTCTGAGGATTATATCCACCGCATCGGGCGTACCGGTCGGGCGGGGAAAACGGGCATGTCGATTACCATGGTGACGGGCAGCGATGAAAAACAGATTCGCGCCCTGCGCAAACATCTGCAAAAAGACATTGTGGTTGAGCGCATCAACGGCATGACCCTGGTTGAAATTGATGTCAGCGCGGATTGGGGCGGCGGCAGCAGCAGCCGTTCTTACAGCTCCTCAAGAAATGGCGGAAGAAATGGGGATGAAGCCAATCGTTCCTATCGCAGCCAAGAGGGTGGGGCGGGTCGTTCCGGCGGCTTTGGTGATCGTGGCTCTCGCAGCTCCTATGGCTCCAGAAGGCGTTCGGGGGAGGATGCGGGGTCATCCTATCCCGCCGCCTCAGCCGCCCCTGGTGGTAACAGCCCCCATGGCGACAGGAATCCTAATGGCGCCAGCACGCCTGGCAGTGCTAGCCGTCGTCGTCCATCCGCAGGCTTTTCTACCCGTGGCGACGTCAGCAATGATAACAGCAGCAGAGGACGTGGTGAGCGCGGTGAGCGCGGTGAGCGCGGTGAATTTAAGGCGCGGTCATCATCTTCAGCCGGATCTTCAGTCGGATCCAGAAGGCATGCGGATGACAACCAATCCCATGATTTTCCAGGATTCTTGAAAAAAAGACCTGGTTAAGACTAGATAGTGTAGTCATGAGATAGAAAGCATGTTATAAGTTTCCTGTTTTGTTGTTTTTAAGCAGGAGTTTTTGTTATGGATAAGACCCCGATTCACC
>JBILMH010000033.1:0-20518 GCA_044375625.1 Alphaproteobacteria bacterium | reverse complement strand
GGTTTGCAATTTCGCCTCAGCCGCTGTTTGCAGCTTTTGTTTGGTCAACAGCTGGACAATTTCATCCCGCACCTTGGCATAGGGGCGCGTGCTGGTCGGTATTTCCTGATCCACCCGCATCACCAAAAAGGTGCCATCGTCCAGGGTCAGGTTGGTCATTTGGCCAACCGTCGTGCTGTAAACCGCATCGCGCACGCGATCGGTGTTGGGGAAGTTGGCAATATCCTGGGATCGGTCATCCTTACCCCAACGATCGACCTTGGCCAGCCGAACGATGGGCTGCGCCGACAGCTTCGCCACCTCCTCCAAACTGCCACCACCGGCCAACGTATCTTCGATCCGCGTTTGCAGCTCGCTAATCATGCGGGTGGCATCGCGGGCGGCTATACCGTCGCGCAGCTGTTGTCGCACCTCCTTAAGTTCTTGGGTGCGGGGTGGGGTAATCGATTGCACCGACAGCACCACCCACCCCAACGGGCTTTCAACAGGGGCGCGCACGCCCACCCCATCCTTAAAGGCGGCATCGGCCAGTTGCGGCAGCAAATCTTGCGCCGATACCCGCCCCAGATCATTGACCTTACCGCCATGGTCTTGAGCAATTTTTTTGGCGGCCTCACTGCTGGTGGTTTTTTGCGCCTGCAAAGCTTCATAGGCCTGTTTGGCCTTGTCGGCATCGGCAAACAACAGCTGCACCACCGTCCGTTGCTCCGGCACCTTAAAGGCGGACAGTTGCTGTTGATAGGCGGCGGCAACCGCATCCTCACTCACAGGCAACTGGCTGGCCACCGCCTGGCTGTTGATTTTGATCATTGAAATGGCGCGATAATCCCTCTCCAGGAAGAAGTCGGGCTTTTCCTGATAAAACTGCAGCATCTCCGCCTCCGTCGGGGCGGCGGCCTTTACGGAGGAGATGGGCAGGCGCACATACTCAATCTTGCGCTGTTGAAAGCTGGTGGCGGCGATGCTGCGCACCAGGGAATCGGGCAGTTGCAGCAGTGACCCCACCGCCTGATTCAACCGCGTCACCGCCAGGTTCAAGCCAACCTGATCGGCATAGTCCTGCTCACTCAGGCGCAAACGGGATAGCACGCCGCTCAGCTTGCTGGGGTCAAACTGGCCGTTGGCGTCCCGCAAGGCAGGCTCCTGCACAATGGTCAGGGCGACGCTGGCCGCGTCGGGCAGGATGCCTGCATGTTGGGTATAGGCCGCCATGATCGATCGCGTCAAAATCATGTCGGTTACATAGCTTAAGGCACCCTGACTTTTCAGGGTTTGAATGCTGATTGGCTGCGGGCTGACCGCCTGAAGCCGCGAAATTTCCAGCTCTAAGGATTGGCGAAACTCGCTTAGGTGGATGGACTTGCTGCCGATACGAGCCACCGTGACCTGGCCAAAACCACTGCTGATAATGTCGGCAATGCCCCAGATGGCAAAGCTGGCAATCAATAGGACAAACAGCAATCGCGCCAATAAGCCGGTGGTATGGTTTCGTATGGCCTGCAACATCAGCGATCTCTCCGTAAAAATTCCGTTACCCTGGCACGGCCAGGGGGGGTCATTGTTCCAACCATTGTGCAAAGCTGTGGCCAACAAGGCAACCACGTTGTATGCTGCGCCCTGCAAAAGATTCCTGTAAAAACTTACAGAACGCAGCGCAGTTTACAAACAGATGGGCAGAAAAGGAACCCTGTTATGACCAATTCTTTGACAAATGCTTCAGCAAAAGACGCGGGCACCGCCTGGCTGGGGGGCGAATTTGCGGGCAAGTTGGTGGTCGGCAATTGGAAAATGAACGGCCTGGCCACCGATGCCAAAGCCCTGGTGCAAGCCCTGGTGGCGCAGGGGGCGGGCGATAAGCCGCTGGCTCATCAAGGCCAAGCTAAAGGACAAGATCAAGGTCATGGCGGGGTGCAGCTGGCCATCTGCCCACCCTTTACCCTGCTAAGTCAGGTGCGGGAATGGCTGGGCGCCGCCCCGCTATGGCTGGGGGCGCAGGATTGCCATGCGGAGGAAAAAGGCGCCTTTACCGGCAATATCAGCGCCGCCATGCTGCGCGATGCGGGCTGTCAGCTGTGCATCCTGGGGCATTCCGAACGGCGGCAGGCGGGGGAAAGCAGTCAACAGGTTGCCGCAAAGCTGGCCGCGGCGGTGCGGCACCAACTGATCCCGATTTTGTGCATCGGCGAAACCTTGGCGGAGCGGCAGGCGGGGCAAACCCTGTCTGTGCTGGCGGAGCAGTTGGCCAGCAGCCTGCCATTTTCGTTGCAGGGCGGCAGCACTAGCGATGCAACCGCTGCCCCAATTGTGGTCGCCTATGAGCCGGTATGGGCGATTGGCACCGGCCTTAGCGCCACGTTGGATCAAATTGCTGAGGTGCATCAATTCCTGCGTCAGCAAACCGCCGCGCTGGGGCATGTGCCCCTGCTGTACGGTGGTTCAGTAAAAGCTAGCAACGCGGCCGAAATTATGGCATTGGGTGATGTTGATGGTGTTTTGGTTGGCGGTGCCAGCCTGAACGCCGAAGATTTTGGGCAGATTGCTGTGGCCGCCAACACCGCTTTGGCGGGGCGTAGCGTTAGCACGGCGGCGGCCTAAGCCCTTTGTTAACAAGGGCTTATTTGCTTAAGCTGCACCCTTAACCCTGCGCCAAGGTGGCGTTACGAATTGGAGATAACAGATGTATGGATTTTTGGTTTTTGTGGTCGTGATTGTTGTGTTGCTGATGATCGTGCTGGTTCTGCTGCAAAAAAGTGAGGGCGGCGGATTGGGTATCGGTTCGGGAACGGCAGGCGGCCTGATGACCGCGCGCGGCGGTGCCACCCTGTTAACCCGTGCTACCGCGGTGTTGGCGGGCATTTTTATGGTGCTGTGCCTGGTATTGGTGATGATGCAGCAACGGCAAAAAGCCAAATCCCCCGTGGTCGATCTGTTGCAACAGGCTGGGCAAACTGTTGGGGATAAGGCGGCGGCTGGTCAGGCGGCGGGTGCGAACGGGGCTGCGGTTCCGGCAGTTCCAGCAGCCAATAGCCCTGCGGCAGCGGCTCCTGTGCCTGCTCCAGCTCCTGCAGCGGTTCCTGTTCCTGCGCAAACCGCTCCAGCAGCGCCAGCGCCAGCCCAAAAGCCGTAACACCCTGCCCTCCATCCCATGACACCCACGCAATCGGAGCCAACCTTCTTATGACCCACCAGCCACGTTTTATCTTTGTGACCGGAGGGGTCGTGTCGTCTTTGGGCAAGGGCTTGGCCGCGGCATCGCTGGGCGCGCTGCTGCAATCGCGAGGTTATCGCGTGCGGCTGCGCAAATTGGATCCCTATCTGAACATCGATCCAGGTACCATGAGCCCCTATCAGCATGGTGAGGTGTTTGTGACTGAGGATGGCGGCGAAACCGACCTGGATTTGGGGCACTATGAGCGTTTTACAGGCGTTAACGCCCGCAAGACCGACAACACCACCACGGGGCGCATTTATGCCGATGTGTTGGCGCGCGAACGGCGGGGCGACTATCTGGGCGCCACGGTGCAGGTGATTCCCCATATCACCGACGCTATTAAAGATTTCATTCTGGCCGATACCGCCGATCACGATTTTATCATCTGCGAAATTGGCGGTACGGTTGGCGATATCGAAAGCCTGCCGTTTCTTGAGGCGATTCGGCAGTTGGGCAATGAATTGTCGCATCGGCAGGTGGTGTATATTCATGTCACCCTGTTGCCCTATCTGGCGCATGCGGGCGAAATTAAGACCAAGCCAACCCAGCATTCGGTGAAGGAGCTGTTAAGCGTTGGGATTCAGCCCGATATCCTGTTGTGCCGTACCGAGTTAGAGTTGGCCGAGGACGCTAAGCGCAAAATTGCTCTGTTCTGCAATGTGCAGCCCGACGCGGTTATCCAAGGCAAAAATGTTTCTAACATCTATGAGGTGCCGGTGGCCTATCACCATGAGGGGTTGGATCGTGAAGTGCTGAAGCATTTTAATATCAGCGATGCCCCCGCCGCCAATGTGCAGCCTTGGCAGGAGCTGGTACAGAGCTGGCAAAACCCAACCCACAGCGCCACCATTGGGATTGTTGGCAAATATGTGGGGGTGGCCGATTCCTATAAATCGTTGCAAGAAGCCTTGCACCATGCGGCGATTGCCAACCGTTGCCGCCTAACCATCCGCTGGATCGATTCCGAATCATTGGAGGCTAAGCCGACCGTGCTGGATCAACTGACCGACTGTGATGCGGTGATCGTCGCGGGTGGCTTTGGTCAGCGGGGGATTGAGGGCAAATTGGGCGCCATTCGTTATGCGCGGGAGCAGGGCGTTCCCTATTTGGGCATCTGCCTTGGGATGCAATTGGCGGTGATTGAGCTGGCACGCAACAAATTGGGCTTAACCGAGGCCAGCAGTACCGAGTTTGGTAGCACCAGCGAGCCTGTTATCGGCATGATGACCGAGTGGCAGCAGGGCGGCCAGGTGGTTACCAGGGGGGAGCGCGACGATATGGGCGGCACCATGCGGCTGGGCGCCTATCCCTGCCAGCTTAGCAGCACCAGCATGGTGGCCAACATTTATGGCAGCGAGCTGATTCATGAGCGCCACCGCCACCGCTATGAGGTCAATATCGGCTATCGTCAACAGCTGGAATCGGCGGGGTTGAAATTTGTTGGCCTGTCGCCCGATCAACAGCTGACGGAGGTGGTGGAGCTGGCTGGCCACCCATGGTTCGTGGGGGTGCAGTTTCACCCAGAGTTCCAATCCAAGCCTTTTGCACCCCACCCGCTGTTTGTATCCCTGGTTAAGGCGGCGATTGCCCGTCATCAGGAGCAGTTGGGGGCGGCAGCCTAAAAACAATTTATCCATCCTAAGGAATCTATCATGCCAAATCACGTTACGATTAGCCCCAATGTGGTGGTGGGCAACGACCTGCCCCTGGTACTGATTGCGGGACCTTGCGCCCTGGAAAGTCGGGCACACGCCCTGGAAATGGCCGCCGCCCTTAAGGAAATGACCAGCAAATTGGGGATACCGCTGATCTACAAAACCTCTTTTGATAAAGCCAACCGCAGCAGTATTGGCACAGGGCGGGGCATGGGGTTGGCCGAAAGCCTGCCCATCTTTGCCGAAATCCGCGACAGCCTGGGCATTCCCGTACTGACCGATGTGCATGAAAAGGAACATTGCGCCCTGGCCGCGCAGGCGGTGGATGTGCTGCAGATACCAGCTTTTCTTTGCCGCCAAACCGACCTGCTGATCGCGGCGGGTCAGACGGGTAAGGCTATCAATGTCAAAAAGGGGCAGTTCATGGCGCCCTGGGACATGAAAAACGTCGTCGCCAAGATTGCCTCAACCGGCAATGACAAAACCCTGTTGTGTGAGCGCGGCACCTCATTCGGTTACAACACCCTGGTCAACGATATGCGCGCCCTGCCCATCCTGGCACAAACGGGATGCCCCGTGGTGTTTGATGCCACCCATTCTGTGCAACAGCCAGGTGGTAAGGGCGATCGCACGGGGGGGGAGCGGGAGTATGCTCCCGTGTTGGCGCGCGCCGCCATTGCCGTTGGGGTGGCGGCGGTGTTTATCGAAACCCATGAGAATCCTGATAGCGCGCCCTCCGACGGGCCAAACATGATCCCGCTGCATGACATGCCCGCCCTGCTTAGCTGGTTGAAGGAGCTGGACGATATGACCAAAAAACATCAAAATAAATTGACAGAAGCCGCCTAATAGGTTTTTTCTCAAACAGTTGCAACCCACCGATCACCAAAAGAAGGTACCTGATCATGAGCCAAATTGCCGACATCATCGCCCGCGAAATTTACGACAGCCGTGGTAACCCCACCGTGGAAGTCGATGTGATTCTGGCCTCTGGCTTTGGTGGCCGCGCCGCCGTTCCATCGGGGGCATCAACGGGCAGCCATGAAGCGTTGGAATTGCGCGACAACGACAAAAAACGCCTGTTTGGTAAGGGCGTGAAAAAAGCGGTCGAGACCATCAACCGTGAGATTTTCAAAAAGCTGGTGAATATGGATGCCGATGATCAGGTTGGCATTGATCGCACCCTGATTGAATTGGATGGCACCGAAAATAAGGCGCGCCTGGGCGCTAACGCCATTCTGGCGGTCAGCCTGGCAGTGGCGAAGGCCGCGGCGGAGGAGGCTAAAGTGCCCCTGTACCGCCATGTTGGTGGCGTTTACGCCCATCTGTTGCCCACCCCATTGATGAACATCATCAATGGCGGTGCCCATGCCGACAACCTGCTGGACATGCAGGAATTTATGATTGTGCCGCACAAGGCCGAAAACTTTGCCGAAGCCCTGCAAATGGGGGCGGAGGTGTTCCACACCCTGAAGAAAATTCTGGCGCAGGGCAAACATATCACCGCTGTTGGGGATGAGGGTGGCTTTGCCCCCAACCTGACCAGCAGTGAGCAGGCTTTGTCCACCATCGTTGAGGCGATTGAAAAGGCTGGCTATGCCCCGGGTGAGGAGATCAGCCTGGCGCTGGACGTGGCGGCCAGTGAGTTGTACCGCGATGGCCGCTACAGCTTTGGCGGCGAAAACAAACAATTCAGCAATGCCGAACTGGTTGATTTTTATGCCGACCTGACCAGCCGCTATCCCATCGTGTCGATTGAGGATGGCATGGCCGAGGACGATTGGGAGGGGTGGAAACTGCTGACCGCCAAATTGGGCAACAAGGTGCAGATTGTCGGCGACGATCTGTTTGTTACCAACGTCGAACGGCTGGCTAAGGGGATTGCCCAGCAGTCCGCCAACGCCATTTTGATTAAGGTCAACCAGATTGGCACCCTGACCGAAACCCTGGAAACGATTAACACCGCTTATCGGGCAGGCTTTAGCGCCATTATGTCGCATCGCTCTGGCGAAACCGAGGATACCACCATTGCCGATCTGGCGGTGGCGATGAATTGCGGCCAGATCAAAACTGGGTCGATGAGCCGTACTGATCGGATCGCCAAATACAACCAGCTGTTGCGGATTGAGGAAAAATTGGGTCAATCCGCCGCCTTTGCTGGCCTATCCACCTTTGCCGGCAACCGCAACAGCGGCAACCCCCGTCTAGCCTTCGCGGCTTAATCAGCCTTGTTGCGCAACGCCGAATCGGGGTTGTGCATGGGCGAACTTTGCCTAAGGTGTTCGTTGACAGGTGTAAGGCTTCAGGCTACAATCCATAAATGGAGATACGAAACTTCATCCATAAAGGTTTGCGGCGGCTTTATGCTGAGGGTGTAACTAAGGGCGTGCCAACGGCGACGGTTGATAAGCTAAGAAAAATGCTGGCTTACTTGGATTGCATGCAGCAGGTTGAGGAATTAACCGTTCTGACATCATGGAAAGCCCATGTCCTGACGGGCAATCGTAAGGGGGTGTGGAGTTTGCATGTCACCGCCAATCATCGTTTGACCTTTTGGATTGATGATGCCGATCGCATGATCTGCGACGTGAATTTGGAAGACTATCATTAAGGAGCAAGAGCTATGACCATGCACACCCCCCCCCACCCTGGCGAATTTATCCGCACCGAAATTGTGGAGCCGAACGGCTTGACGGTGACAGCAGCCGCAAAGGTTCTTAACGTATCGCGCCCGACCCTTTCCAGTCTGTTGAATGGCAAAGCCGATTTGTCTGGCGATATGGCGCTGCGGATTGAACAGGCCTTTGGCGTTAAAATGGATACGCTGATGCGGATGCAGTCATCTTACGACATTGCCCGCACGCGTGAGCGCGAAAAAGCTATACAGCTTCCCCGCTTCATCAGGCCGATGCAAGAGACGGAAAACGTTGCCCATTAACCCAACCGCCAGAAAGTAGCAGGCGTCCATTTATAACAACGCAAACAAAGCTTAAAAACCCATGCTGTCCCCTATTACCATTGGCAATATCGAGATTGCGGAGCCTGTGCTGTTGGCACCGATGACCGAGGTGACCGACCAGCCCTGTCGTCGCACGGTGCGCGATTTTGGCGCTGGCCTGATTTTCTCCGAAATGATTGCCAGCGCGGCCGCCGTTCGCAACATCGCCAAAAGCCGCAAAAAGGCGGAAATGGACGCGGAGGAGGCGCCCGCCGCCGTCCAGCTGGCGGGTTGTGACCCCGATGTGATGGCAGAGGCGGCACGCATCCATACCGACCAGGGGGCGCAGCTGATCGACATCAATTTCGGCTGCCCCGTCAAAAAGGTGGTCAACCAGTTTGCCGGATCCGCCCTGATGAAGGATGAGGGGCGGGCGGCGGCGATTCTGGCGGCGGTTGTGGCGGCGGTGCCGGTGCCTATTACCCTGAAAATGCGGCTGGGATGGAATGACGAAAACCGCAACGCCCCCCGCCTGGCCAAAATCGCGGAGGAGGTGGGCATTCAAATGATCACCATCCATGGCCGCACCCGCGCCCAACTGTACAATGGCGATGCCGATTGGGTGGCGGTGCGCGCGGTAAAACAGGCGGTGAAGATTCCCGTGATTGTCAATGGCGACATCAAAACCAGTGCGAATGCCCGCACCGCCCTGACCGAATCGGGCGCGGATGGGGTGATGATTGGCCGCGCCAGCTATGGCAATCCCTGGCTGTTGCAACAAATTGCTGATGAGCTGGCGGGGCGACCCACCCTGACCATCACCCACGCCATTTTGCAGGACACGGTGGAGCGTCATTTGCAACGTATCTTTGACTTTTACGACGATCCCCATCCCGCGATGATCAGCGCCCGCAAACATCTGGGCTGGTACGCCCGCGGCCTGCCTGGCGCAGCCGACTTTCGCGCCGCCAGCTTTCTGCTGGAAACGCCCGACCAACTGATGGCCGCCTCACGCCAGTTTTTTGAGTTGGCGGGGGAGCAGGCGGCTGATCTTGCTGCGCCTTAGGGTGAAAACGCTCCCGTTAATCCCCTAGTTTGCGCGCCTCATCGGGCAGCATGATGGGAATGCCATCGCGGACGGGGTAGGCCAGCTTGGCCTGGCGGCTAATCAATTCCTGCGCCGCGCGGTCGTAGACCAACGGCGCCTTGGTAACGGGGCATACCAGCAGATCCAGCAGGCGGGGATCCAGCTCCACCCCCCTGCCTTCATGGCTGTTAACGGCATCGGGATGGCTGGCCGTATTGTTGGCGGTCGGTTCGGTCATGGTTAAGGCCTCTCTCTGTTCATAGGGGTATTTCGCAGGCTGCATATTTCTAAATTGAAACGACTATAATTGCTATCCTTACCAAAATTCTGCCCAATAGCCAGATTGAAAAACGGCAATGTCTGCATAATGTTCTGGATCTCCGCCTGCGCGGAGATGACGACGGGCGGGGCGGGAATGGGCGCGATGTGGCAACATCACAATGTCATTCTACCCCCAAATAATTGGAAATGTTGGGTAGAATCTCAAACCCTAACCGTCAAACAAGCGGCAAGGGCGTCAGGAGATCCTACCCACAGGGGGTAGGATGACAACAGAGTGGTGGTGATATCGGGGCTAGGATGACAGGGGAGGAGGGGGAATGAGCGCGATGCACCCACATCACAGGTCGTCATCCTCCGCGAAGGCGGGGGATCCATGAAGGGGAACGATTATGGCAGGAGGCAACAGGGTTCTGGATCTCCGCCTACGCGGAGATGACAACGGAGCGGCGGGAATGGGCGCGATGTAGCAACATCACAATGTCATTCTACCCCCAAATAATTGGATATGTTGGGTAGAATCTCAAACCCTAACCGCCGCACAATCGGCAAAAGCCTAAGGAGATCCTACTCACAAGGAGTAGGATGACAACGGAGTGGTAGAAATAGCAGGGCTAGGATGACAACGGAGCGGTGAACGTATAAGGCGATAGTAAGATAAAACGCACAGCAATCATGGCCACCTATAAAGCCGACAGCCCCCCCAAACATCTCTAATTCGGGGTGCTGCCGCTGATATTATCCGACAACACCGCCATTTCAATCAGGGTTTGCAGGATTTTGGCGCGATCGATCAGGGTGGGTGCCTCCAACAGCGCCTGTTTTTCCTGGGGTTCCAGCGGGCTTATCAAGCATAGGGTGGTAATCAGCGGTTCATCGCCGGTATCGCGAATGCTATCCCAATTGGCATCAATCGATTGCATGCGGAAATACTCGCGCAGGGTGGGCAGCAGGCGATCACGGTTGATCAGCCCCTGCGCCTCCTTATCGCCCTCAAGATCGCCAACAAATTCTTGCCAGGCGGGCAAAACGCGGCGATAGCCATGCAGTTGCGGCAACTCCTGCTCCACCCGAAAGCGGCAAACCCCCGTCAGGCGCATCAGGATGCGCCCATCCTCCTCCTCACTAAAGGCCGAAATACGGCCGGCACAGCCAATGTCGTACAGCGCGGGCGGATGATGAAGCTGCTCGTCTGGATCGGTCATTGCATCGCGGGTCTGGGTCGCTTTTGGTTGGCTTGGCGTTTCGTTGGCAACAGGTTCCACCCCATCCATTCGGCCTGCCTGATCTTCGGGATTAGCGCGCGGTTGGATAACGCCAATCAGACGGGTGGGGGTGCGCATGGCGTCCAACACCATGTTGATATAGCGCGGTTCAAACACATTAAGGGGGATATAGCCGCCGGGCAGAATCATCGCGCCCCTCAGCGGGAAAATCGGAATTTCCTGCGGCAAATCTTCCAAACTGGGGTCAAAGGGATGACGGGACATGGCGACGCAATCGGCGGTTTAGCTGAACAGCACGGTGGACAGGCGGCGACGCCCCTCCAACGCGACCGGATGATCAAAGCCCAACGCGCTGAAGAATTGCAGCAGCAGCAGGCGGGCGGCACCCTCCTGCCAATTGCGATCCTGGCGCACGCTGGTCAACAACAGATCCACCGCGGTATCGACCGCGCCGCGGATAAATTCGCCGCGTGCCAGCGCTATAGCCGCCGCATGATCCTGCGGATTGGCGGCCAACGCCTGTTGATACACCGCCAAATCGCCCAGCTGCCCCGCCTCCTCAGCAATGGTTAAGGCCGCCGTCACCGATTGAATGGCGGCATGATTGGCTGCCTCAGCGGGCGCAGCCGCCAACAATGCCTTAGCATGGTCGATATGACCTTGCCGCAACGCGACCCGCGCCAGGCCGGCCAGCCCGACCAAATTGTCGGGATCCAGCTGCAACAACTGCTCAAACGCCGCCTTGGCTTGTGGCAACCGCTCCTCCCGCAGGGCTTGCTCCGCCATTTCCAGCCAATCGGTGGCGGGATCATTGGGCACAGCCTGCCCCGTCAGATTTTGGATAAACTGCTTCAGCTGACTTTCGGGCAGGGCGCCAGCAAAGCCATCGACAGGCTGCCCCCCGACAAAGGCATAGACGGTTGGCACCGATTGCACCCGCAACTGCTGCGCGATCGCGGGCTGCTCATCAATATTGACCTTAACCAGCCGCACCGCGCCGTTCATGCCGTTGACCAGCTTTTCCAGCAGGGGGGTCAGCTGTTTGCAGGGCCCGCACCAGGGCGCCCAGAAATCGAGCAACACCGGCTGTTTCAACGAGGCCTCAACCACCTCCTTCATAAAATTCTGGGTGGTGCCGTCAATAATCCAATTGGTGTTGGCAGCCCCTGTGGCAGAGGCAACAGGCGTTGATCCAGCCTGTACAGCGGCCGCGGACGGGTTGGTAAACAGTTGCATGGTGGTACCCTACCCCTTGACTAGGTCAAATCTGTGTTGTTGCGTTGATACAGATATAGGTGTTGTCGGCGGTCTTGACCATAGGCAATGCCAGCAAATTTTAAGGGTGCGCCAGCGTTGACCATTGATTACCTGCAAAAAATCCTAACCGCCCGTGTCTATGACGTGGCGATTGAAACCCCGCTGCAGGATGCCGCGCAGCTGTCCGCCCGCCTGGGTCACCGCGTGTTGCTGAAGCGTGAGGATTTGCAGCCGGTTTTTTCCTTTAAGCTGCGCGGTGCTTATAACAAAATGGCGGGTCTGTCCCCCGCCCAGCTGAAGCGTGGGGTAATCGCGGCCAGCGCGGGCAACCATGCCCAGGGGGTGGCGCTGGCGGCGCAAAAGCTGGGCACCACCGCCACCATCGTCATGCCGATGACCACCCCCAGCATTAAGGTGGAGGCAGTCGCCCGTCGCCATGCCCAAGTGGTGCTGCACGGTGCCAATTTCGATGAGGCCTATGCGGAGGCGGTTCGGCGGGCGGAGGCGGACAATTTGACCTTTATCCACCCCTATGACGACCCCGAGGTAATTGCGGGGCAGGGCACCATCGCCATGGAAATCCTGCGCCAACATCAGGGCAGCTTGGATGCGGTGTTTGTGGCGATTGGCGGCGGCGGCATGATCGGCGGGGTGGCGGCCTATATCAAACGGTTGCGGCCAGAGATTAAGGTGATTGGGGTAGAGCCTGTCGATGCGGCCAGCATGCATGATTCGCTGAAAGCCAACCGCCGTGTAAAGCTGGATCGGGTTGGGCTGTTCGCCGATGGGGTGGCGGTCAAACAGGTCGGGAAGGAAGGGTTTCGGCTGTGTCAGGAGTATGTGGATGAGGTGCTGTTGGTGGATACCGACGCCATCTGCGCCGCGCTGAAAGACGTTTTTCAGGATACCCGCGCCATTTTGGAGCCTGCGGGCGCGCTGGCGATTGCGGGATTAAAGCAATATGCCGCCAGCCAGAAACGCAAAAACCAAACCCTGGTCGCCATCGCCTGTGGCGCCAACATGAATTTTGACCAGCTGCGCTTTGTGGCGGAGCGGGCAGAATTGGGGGAGCAGCGGGAGGCGATTTTCGCCGTCACCATCCCCGAACGGCCGGGCAGCTTTAAGGCCTTTTGCCAACTGCTGGGCAATCGCGCCATCACCGAATTTAACTATCGCATGACCGATACCCAACGGGCGCATGTTTTTGTCGGTATCAAAACCCAAAGCCATAACGAAATCGCCAGCTTGTTGCAGAAGTTTGAGGATCATCAGCTTTCCGCCCTGAACCTAAGCGACAACGAAATGGCCAAATTGCATGTGCGCCATCTGGTCGGCGGTCACCCTCCCGCCACCCAGCCGCCCACCCACGAAGTTCTCTATCGTTTTGAGTTCCCTGAGCACCCCGGCGCGCTGCTAAAATTCTTGAAAGCGGTTGGGGAAAGTTGGAACATCAGCCTGTTTCATTATCGCAACCATGGCGCCGACTATGGCCGCGTGCTGGTTGGGTTGCAGGTGCCGCCGCAGGAGCGCAAAGCTTTTCAGGAATTCCTTAAGAATCTGGGCTACAGCTACATCAACGAAACCGATAACCCCGCCTACCCCCTGTTTTTGAAATAGTCCTATTCGCGGCGGGCGAGGGGGCAGGGTTGTTTTTTCTTCACCTAACCCTACCTACCCCCTGTTTTTTTGGGGTAGAAGTGAAAAGCAGCATTGATTAAGGGCGTTGTTTTGCTTCAAATGCTTTTTGCGAATGATGCGCTTTTACTTCTTCGCTTGCGTTTGTATAATCAAGTAACTTATTGTAAATAATCAAAATTTCCGTTTCATTCAAATGATCGGGCTGTGTTTCATTACAGATTTTTTTAATGGTGTGTGCAAGATGGCGGCACTGTATAACGCGGACGTTATTGCTGCTGACTGTAATGTCTTTAAGTTCACAACCGTCTGAGAAAACTATTATAGACCATATGGGAATTTTTTTCTCAAGATGGTGCATAACGTGTTTTATATGAGAAGAATTTTGCAATATAGGATTGTAGAAACGTTCCTTGTGAACATCACCGTGCCAACCTTTTGGAAGGGTTTGTGTCCAATTTTGATGATTCTCGTTTCCAAAAATCCATCCACTGTAATTTTTACTTTCAAAAACAAACAATCCCTTTGGATGAATTAAAAGAAGATCGATTTCGGTCGTTCCTCCATTTATTTTAGGGATATAAATGTTGGATAAAATTTTTCCTCCTCCTTTCTCAAAACGTGCCAGCTTCCTATGAATTCGTTGTTCACCTGCGGTGCCTTTGTCAAAAGAAGAAGGCGCAGAGGCGATGATGCGCCAAATAACAACAAGAAAGGCTATGAAAAATAACCATCCCAACATATTTTGCCTCGCTATTGACCCGTCTTAAAATTTTCTCTGGGAGAGCGGGATTCAAACCCGTGATACCTTTTGAATATACACATTTTCCAGGCGTACGCCATCGACCACTCGGCCACTCGGCCACCTTCATCAGCTGGGCGGACGGTACCAGGCACGATTTTGCTACCTACCCCCTGTTTTTGAAATAGTCCTATTCGCGGCCGCATCGCATTGGGTAAGGCAAAATCCCGCCTCCAAATTCCGACAGTGGGGTTGCGACGTTTTAATCCATCGTTATACTGCCTTTTTGGCGCACATGTACGATGAGGTTACCCCAAATGATGCAAAGCTTTTATGATAAGGATTGTGATACCAGCCTGATTAAGAATAAGCGGGTGGTGATTGTTGGCTATGGAAGCCAGGGGCATGCCCACGCCCTAAACCTGCATGACAGTGGGGTCAAAAGCGTTACGGTCGCCCTGCCCGCTGATTCCAAAAGCCGTGAAAAGGCGCGGGCGGCTGGCCTGACCGTCAAAACGGTGGAGGAGGCCGCGCCAGAGGCTGATGTGATCATGGTGCTGATCCCCGATGAAACCCAACGGGCGTTGTATCAGGATGTTTTGCACGACAAATTGCCAAAAGGGGCGACGCTGTTGTTCGCCCATGGCTTTAACATTCATTTCAATTTGATTCAGCCGCGTAGCGATTTGGATGTGGCGATGGTTGCCCCCAAGGGCCCTGGCCATCTGGTGCGCAGTGAGTATCAGGCGGGTAAGGGCGTGCCATGCTTAATCGCGGTGGCGCAGGATGCCAGCGGTAACGCTAAGGCCAACGCCCTGTCCTATGCTTCCCTGATTGGCGGTGGGCGGGCAGGCATTTTGCAGACCAGCTTTGCCGAGGAATGCGAAACCGATTTGTTCGGGGAGCAGGCGGTGTTGTGCGGCGGCGTTTCTGCCCTGGTTAAGGCAGGGTTTGAAACCCTGGTTGAGGCTGGCTATCAACCCGAAATGGCCTATTTTGAATGTTTGCATGAGCTGAAGCTGATTGTGGATCTGTTGTACAGCGGTGGCTTTAACCTGATGCGCTACTCCATCTCCAACACGGCGGAATATGGCGATTACACGGTCGGCGAACGGTTGATTACCGACACGACCAAGGCGGAAATGCGCAAAGTCCTGACCGAGATTCAAGAGGGCAAATTTGCCCGCGATTGGATGCAGGAAAATCAGGTTGGCCAGCCCAGCTTTAAGGCTATTCGCCGTCGCCAAGCTGCCCATCCGATTGAGGAGGTCGGGGCACGGCTGCGTGCCATGATGCCGTGGTTGCAGACTAAGGCGGGCGATAATGCCCAGGTTGTGCCAATGCCTGAGGCGGTCAAAAAGGCTGGCTAGTGGCGGGGGCTTAACACTGCCCCCCTCAGCGTTAAGCCCCATGTCTCTAACCGTTAACAAGTAAGGTTTTGTGATGATTTCTGCCCTGGTGCAATTTTTGGACGCCCTGATTGGGGTGGCCATCTGGCTGATTATCATCGACGTGGTGATGCAGCTGTTGGTGCAGTTTAACCTGTTGAACAGCTATCATCCGCTGGTGCGCCAGCTGGGGGCAGGCCTGCGGGAGCTGACCTGGTATCTCTACAGACCGTTTCGTTGGGTGATTGCCCGCTTGGTTGGGCATCAGCCGATGTTGGATTTGTCGCCATTGTTGGCCATTTTGGCCTTGCAGTTTTTGCGCAACCTGCTGATTGGTTTGTTGGCGGGGTAGGATAGGAGCCTGAGATGGGGATGACCGCGCAACGCATCGACGGCAAGGCCATTGCCGCCGCCGAATCGGTGATTTTGGCGGAAAAGGTTGCCCAGCTGAAGCATCAGCATGGCGTGACCCCAACCCTGGCCTTTATCCTGGTCGGGGATCATGCCGCCAGCCAGATTTACGTGCGCAACAAGGCCAAACAGGCGATTGCGGTCGGGATGGAGGGGGTGACCATCCCCCTGCCAGGCGATATCAGCCAGGCGGCATTGTTGGCAGAGGTGGCACGGCTGAACGCCGATCCGCTGGTCGATGGCATTCTGGTGCAACTGCCCCTGCCCGACCATTTGGACAGCGGCGCGGTGATTGCGGCGATTGACCCGATGAAGGATGTTGACGGCCTGCACCCCTTAAGTGTTGGCCTGCTGCTGCAACAACAGCCGCGCTATGTTTCCTGCACTCCGATGGGCTGTATGAAGCTGATCCGCAGCGTCCGTCCCCAGTTGGCGGGGTTGAACGCGGTGGTTATTGGCCGTTCGGTGATGGTGGGGCGGCCGATGGCGCTGCTGCTGCTGAACGCCGACTGCACGGTGACCATTGCCCATTCCAAAAGCCAGAATTTGCAGGCGATTGCCGCCAGTGCCGACATTCTGGTGGCGGCGGTTGGTCGGGCGGAGATGGTGCGCGGCGATTGGATTAAGCCGGGCGCGGTGGTGATTGATGTGGGCATCAACCGCCTGGTCGATGAGCAGGGTAAGGCACGGATTGTTGGCGATGTGGCCTTTGATGAGGCGGCGACGCGTGCCAGCGCCATTACCCCCGTGCCGGGGGGTGTTGGGCCTATGACGATCGCCATGCTGTTGCACAACACCTATTTGGCCGCCTGTTACCGCCGCAATTTAACCAGCGCGCTGTAGCCGCCTAACCGTTTTTATCTTTGGGAATTTTCGTTGAGCCAATCGGATACCATTCAATCTTTCTTCAGCGCCGATGGCTGTTTGCATGGCCGATTGGTGCAGTTGGACAACAGCCTAAACGGCATTTTGGGCAGGCAGAGTGAGATTAGTGCGGATCCGCGGGTGCATACACTGTTGGCGGAAACCCTGGTGCTGACCGCGCTGTTGGGCGGTATTTTGAAATTTGAGGGGACGTTCAGCCTGCAAACCAACAGCGATGGGGCGGTTGGCCTGTTGGTGGGCGATATGACGACCCAGGGGGCGTTGCGCGGCTATGTGCGGGTCGATAAGGATCGGCTGGCCACCCTGCCCGCTGAGGCGGACAGCGCAACCCTGCTGGGGCACGGCCATCTGGCCTTTTCGGTGCGCCAAGCCAATCAGCAGGTGCCCTATCAGGGGGTGGTGGAATTGGCGGGGGACGGCCTGCTGCCCGCCGCCTTAACCTATTTCCGTCAGTCGGCGCAGTTGGAAACCCGCCTGTTGATTGCGGTATCGGGCAGCGAGGTTCCAGGCTGGCGCGGGCGCGGGTTGCTGTTGCAACGTCTGCCCGCCAACAGCAACCCGCAGGCGATTAACGACAACAGCGATGCGGCCAGCGTGGAGGACAATTGGGATCTGGCGGATGCCTGTTTTGGCACCTTGGGGCAGGAGGAGTTGTTGACCTTTGCCGGCACGCCCGAAGCGTTTTTGCGGCGCCTGTTACCGCTATCCAACCTAAGCATTGGGGGCAGCCGCCCGCTGATGGATCAGTGCAGCTGTTCGCGGCAACGGGTGGCGGGCTATCTGGCGCAGATTGCCGTACAGGAGTTGCAAGAGCTGATCGAGGATCACAAGATTGCGGTGACTTGTGAATTTTGCCGCCGCACCTATGACTTTGACGAAGCCCAACTTGCGGATTTGGCCAGTTTGGAGTAGAGTTACCGTCTAACGCTTTAGGATGACGGGGGGAATGCGATGTCCAAACTTGGGTCAGGATTTTGGAATTTTGCCGCTGCGGTGGCAATTCTGGGTGGTCTGGTTGGCGGACTTAGTGGCTGTGCCAACGCGCCAACCGCGCCTGTGTATGGCGATTTAACCTTTGATGATAAGCCGCCGATTCGGCTGTTGCTGTCGAATGTGCAGGTGGTCAACAGCTATGAATTGCCCGACAACAACGGCCATATCGAAACCCGCCTGCCCGTTTCGCTGTCGCGCAGCATGGCACGATGGGCGAAGGATCGCTTGCAGCCGATTGGCGGGCAGGAGGTGGGGTCGCCCGATACCCTGGTGTTCAATATCACTGAGGCCAGCATGCGGGAAACCGCCTTGCCGCACAAAAAGGGGTTCCGCGCCGATTTTACCGATGAACAGGCCTATCGCTATGACGGCGATTTGTCTGCGGTGTTAGAAATTCGTGACGTGCATGGGGTTAAGGTTGCCAGCGCGGAGGGGCATGTTAGCCGTTCGGCCACGGTGTTGGAAAGCGCGTCTTTGTTGGATAAGGAGCGGTTGTGGTACGACATGACCAAGGCGATGATGGCGGATTTGGATAAGGTGCTGGCCGACAATATGGCGCAATATATGCGGCGCTATATCAGCTATGAGTAGGGTGGGTGGCATCGAATAGCCCCAGTTACCCCCGCCGCCCTAAGCGGTCAGAAGACAACGCACGCCCCAAGCGCTTTAACCGCCGCCCGCCGACTGGCGGCGATGCAGATCCATCGGATGCAACCATGACGCCGCAGGATTGGGAAAAGGCGGCGGTGCGCCTGCGCAATTATGCCCTGTATTACCTGGGGCGATTTGACAGCACCAGCGGTAAATTAAGCGAAATCTTGCTGCGTTACCTGAATCGCCACGGCCTTAACCAGCTGCGCCCCAAGGTTCCTGAGTTGGTGGCGGAGATGGTGCAGGCGGGCTATATCAACGATCAACGCTTTGCCCTGCGCGCCGCAGAACGCGCCCTTAACGCCGGCAAATCGCGGCAACAGGCCAACGCCTGGCTGTTGCAACGGCAACTGGCCGCCCCCCAGGTGCAAGAGGCGTTGACGCAGCTGTACGATACGCCGCAGCGGGTGGCGGGGGAGGATGCGACGGACGCGGGCGGTGAGGGGGAGTGGGTAGAGCCCGAATTTCTGGCCGCGCGGCGCTTTGCCGCCAAACGCAGGCTGGGCAACTATGGCGATGCACAGGATCGGGCGCAGCGTTTTTCCAAAGACTTGGCCAAAATGGCGCGGGCGGGGTTTGGCTATGACCTCTGCCGACAGGTGTTGGGGTAACGTCGCCTAATCGAACAGAGGTCATGCCTATCAGGTTGTCGGCCAGCCTGACTCTATCGGGCGGGCTGTGTTGGCCTAGGAGATGGGGCACCCCAGGCATGGTTGCAAGGGGGGCGCAAGCAGCGATAAAGCCTTAAGAGGCTTTGGCCGCGAGACCGCTTAGGGTTTGGCGGCGGCGGGTGGCTGTTGACCCGTCTGTTGACCCGTCTGCTGCTGTTGCAGGCGTTTGCGTTCGGCGCCAGCATCCAATTGTTCGGATTTTTGACGGCTGTTCAGGAAGTCCAGGGTGTCCAGCCAGCTGCCATCATCCTGCCGCGCCCGTGTTTCCTCATCAATCATATCGCGGATATCGGGGCGCGCCTGACTGGTTTTCGCTTTGGCCTTAAGGGCTTGTTCGGCCGCACTAACCTCCACACGGGTTACATCATTGGCCTTGCTGGCCGCGGGGGTGGTCGGGGCAGCATTCCCCGCCAATGCCCGCTTGGCATCCTGCACGGTGGCCGATTGGGCGGGCGAAACGGCGCTTGTTACACGGGGCGCCTGACCAGGTTGGGGCAGGTCAAAATAGTCGGCGGGCGGCATCGACAGCGGGGCGCGGCTGTACACCACAAAGGCGTCGGGCTGTTTTTTCGTCATGCCCAATTGTTCCTTAGTGGAATCGCAACCCACCAACAATCCTGATGACAGCAGCAGGGTGGCCATTACAGCCAGCTTTGTCCAATTTGTCCAATTTAACCAGGGTGCCACGTTATTCTACCTGTGCAGGGGGGGATGGTGCGGGCGATTTTACGCCAGCCAGCAGCAACAGCGCAACCCCGATTGTGATGGCGGCATCGGCAATGTTAAAGGCTGGCCAATGATAGCCTTGCCAATGAAAATCCAGGAAATCCATCACCGCCCCAAAGCGCAGGCGATCCACCACATTGCCGATGGCGCCCCCCACCACCAGGGCGCTGGCCAGGCGGGTCAGGCCGTGCCGTTGGCGGCTAGACCAGATCCAGACCAACAGGCTTAGCGCCAGGGCGACCGTGATGAGCAGGTAAACGCCCCAATCCTCATGCTGTTTGAACATGCCAAAGCCGATGCCGTGGTTCCAGACGGGGGTCAGGTTGAAAAAGCTGGTCAGCATGATGGTGGTGTCGGGTATAAACACCGCCTGTTTCATCCCCGCCTTAACCAGCTGATCCACCGCCAGCACGCTTAACGCCACCCACAGCCGCATATCGCGCCAGGCGCACAGGGGCAAGGCGGCGGCAAGGTTGGTGCTGGATAGGGATTTGGCGCTGGGTTGGTTGGTGGTGGTCATGGTTTGTATCGAGTGGGGGAAGAAAAAATAAGACAAGGGGGGCAGAATCGGCAAATCGGCAAACATCACCAGATTGCCCCTGTTGTTTCTATACTTTTGCCGCTTTCCGCTCTAGAATCAAGTGTTCAGGGGCAAATTGAGTGATTCTTAAGAGCCTTTCTATTAGACTTTTACAACAAAACTTATTGGGCGCGGCATGTTGCAGGAAAAGGATTTGGCGGAAGAGTTAATCGCGCGGGTGCG
>JBILMH010000055.1:0-5660 GCA_044375625.1 Alphaproteobacteria bacterium | reverse complement strand
AAGTCTTTTTTGCCGTAAAAAAGCAAAAAAAGGGTGAGGAAAGCGGTGATAAGTCTGCGACTTACCAACACTTGCCTCACCCACCACCACCATCACGTCTCACATCTATCTGAACTTGGACAGGCGGCGCACCCGTGTTGAGATTGGTTCGCCGTTTCCGATGATGGTCATTCCAGGCAGGCAGCGTTTCTAAACATTAAAGCGGAACAGCAGGATGTCGCCATCTTGCACCACATACTCCTTACCTTCGGTGCGCCATTTGCCAGCGGCCTTGGCGCCCGCCTCACCCCCACAGGTGATGTAGTCGTCATAGGATACCGTTTCCGCCGCGATAAAGCCGCGTTCAAAATCGGTATGAATAACCCCCGCCGCCTGGGGCGCCTTTGACCCAATGGGAATCGTCCATGCCCGCGTTTCCTTTGGCCCAACGGTAAAAAAGGTTTGCAGACCCAACAGGCGATAGCCGCTTTGCACCAGGCGGTTTAGGCCGGGCTCCTGCAGGCCGATTTCGGCCAGAAACATTTCCTGCTCCTCAACCGACGACAGCTGGGCAATTTCCGATTCAATGGCGGCGGCAATGGTCACCACCGGCGCCCCCTGCGCGGACGCCATCGCAATGACCTGCTCGCTAAGCGCATTACCGCTGGCCGCCTCTGATTCCGACAGGTTGCAGACATACAGCACGGGTTTGGCGGTAATCAGCTGCATTTGATGCCAATAGTCCAAATCCTCGGGGGCAATTTTGGCCTGGCGGGCGGGCTTACCCGCGTTTAGCAGGGCAATCGCCTGCTGCGCCAAGGGCAGCTGGGCTTTGGCGATATCATCGCCGCCCTTCGCCCGTTTTTCCAAGGCGGGCAAGCGTTTTTCCAGGCTTTCCAGATCGGCCAACATCAGTTCGGTTTCAACAATCTCCGCATCGCGCACGGGGTCAACCCCGCCCTCCACATGCGTCACATCGCCATTTTCGAAACAGCGCAACACATGGCAGATGGCATCCACCTCACGAATATGGCTCAAAAACTTATTGCCCAGCCCTGCCCCCTCGGCCGCGCCACGCACCAGGCCGGCGATATCCACAAACTCCAGCTGGGTTGGCAAAACGCGCAGGGATTTTGCCAACGCCGCCAGCTTGTCTTGGCGATCATCGGGCACCGCAACCTTACCCACATTGGGCTCAATCGTGCAAAAGGGATAGTTGGCCGCCTGGGCAGCCGCCGTTGCCGTAAGGGCGTTAAACAGGGTTGATTTGCCAACATTTGGCAGGCCGACAATGCCGCAAGTGAATCCCATGACTGTGTTATCCTTTTGGTTTGGCTGAATCTGTGTTCCCTGCCCCACCAGAAGAGCTTTGGGCAAGGTTGTGCGCCAGGACGTTGCGGGCATAGTCCGCCTGCCCCTGCAACAGCCAGGGGATGGCGCGTGCCGCCCGATCAAAAATGGCGGGCAATTCGGCTTTTTCAGCGTTGATAAAGGGGCTTAGGACGTAATCATGCACCTGTGCCTTATCGGCTGGCCGCCCAATGCCCAGGCGCAGCCGCCAAAACAGGCTGCCGATATGCGCCTCAATATTCCTAAGGCCATTGTGGCCGCCGTTACCGCCCCCAATTTTCAGCTTCATGGTTGCCAGCGGTAGGTCGAGATCGTCATGCATCACCAATACCCGCTCAGGCGGCAATTTGTAAAAACGCATAGCAGAGGCAACCGCTATGCCCGACAGATTCATAAAGGTTTGCGGCTTAAGGGCGATGACGGGGGATCCGCCAAAATCCCCATCGGCCAGTTCGCTATCGAATTTCTTGCGCCAAGAGCTTAAACCGCCGTCTTTGCGCAGGTAATCCATCAGCATAAAGCCAATATTATGCCGTGTAGCGGCATAAGCCGAGCCTGGATTGCCTAGACCGACTATCAACCACATAGGTGTATCCCTTAAAAAGTCACGACCTTAAACCAGCCGCCAACATCCCTGATTCGCAACGATCTGGCCAGCTGGTGACAGCCAGCAGGACTAAGACTCCGTACCCGCCTCAGCAGCGCTTTCGCTTTCTGATGTTGCACCCGTTATGGTGTAAACCGTGGTATCACGCGCGCCCGCAACCAATTTGGCACCATCGGGCAGGGCAATATCCTCAATATGAAGGCTGTCACCAATATCGACACCAGCCAAGCTGATTTCAATTTTCTCAGGAATTTTGTCAACCGCTGACTCCAGAGTCAGGGTGTGCAGCAAAAGGTTCAGCACCCCACCGCTTTTCAAGCCTGGGGATTCGGTATGACCAACCAGCACCAGCGGCACATCGACGCGAATGGTGGAGTTGGGATCGACGCGCTGGAAATCCAGATGCAGGATGCGATCTGTTACGGGGTGAAACTGGATGTCACGGGCGACAGCACGCACCGCCTTGCCATCAATGTTCAGATCGAACAGCTTGGTGTAAAAGCCAGGCTTATTCAGCGCGTTTTCAATCGGACGCAATTGAATAGCGATCGCCAAAGGTTCCAAATTATTGCCATACACCACGGCAGGAATTAAGCCCTGACGACGCACAGCCCGCGCCTCACCAGTTCCAAGCGCCGTACGGGCATTGCCCTCTACCAACAAAATTTCAGCCATGGCCTTTATATCCCATCAAACAGGTTAATTCCGAATCGGCATTGATAACCAATTTGTTCGCCCAATGCAAGTCATATTGCATCACCAATTGCGGCAACCTAATCCAACTGCTGCCGCAATAGGCTGTTGACTAGGTCGGGGTTGGCCTTTCCCTGGCTAAGCTTCATCACTTGGCCAACAAAAAAGCCGAACAATTTGTCCTTACCCGCACGATAATCGGCCAACTGGCCAGGGTTATCGGCCAACACCTGCGCCACAATTTTGGCAATCGCATCGGTGTCTGTAACCTGTTGCAGGCCGCCCGTCGCAACCAAATCCGTCGCGCTTTTGCCCGTTTCGGCCATTTGCACCAACACATCCTTGGCAATTTTGCCCGAAATGGTGTTATTTTGTATCAGATCAACCAGTTCGCCCAACTGATTGGCGCTTATCGGCGAATCGCCAATTTCCTTGCCCTGTTTGTTCAGCAGGGCAAACAGCTCATGCAGCATCCAATTGGCAGCCAGCTTCGCATCCCGCCCCTTAGCCAGCGTTTCAAAAAAGCCAGCCGTCACGGCATCCACCACCAACAGCCCCGCGTCATAGGGGCTTAGGCCATAATCACTTACCAGTCGCGCCTTTTTGGCGTCGGGCAGTTCGGGCAGGGCGGCGCGCATCCGCTCAATCAACCCCTCCTCCAACCGCAGCGGCAACAGGTCGGGATCGGGAAAATAGCGATAGTCCATCGCGTCTTCCTTACTACGCAGGCTGCGGGTTTCGCCGCGCACGGGGTCGAATAGGCGGGTTTCCTGAATAACCTGTCCACCGCTGTCCAGAATTTCCTGCTGCCGCCCTGCCTCCACCGCGATGGCCTGCACAATAAAACGTACCGAGTTCAGGTTTTTCAGCTCACAGCGTGTCCCCAGCGGCTCGCCAGGCCGCCGCAACGACAAATTGACGTCGCAACGCAAATTGCCCTGCTCCATATTGCCATCGCAGGTGCCGAGGTATTGCAGGATGCTGCGCAGCTTTTTGACATAGGCCGCCACCTCCTCCGCGCTACGCATATCGGGCTCTGATACAATCTCCATCAACCCAACGCCCGCACGATTCAGATCGATATAACTTTGGGTTGGATGCTGATCATGCAGGCTTTTGCCCGCATCTTGCTCTAAATGCAGGCGGGTGATGCCGATGCGTTTCACGCTGCCGTCGGGCAGGTCGATGTCGATCCACCCCTTGCCCACGATAGGGCGGGTGAATTGCGAAATCTGATAGCCGCTGGGCAAATCGGGGTAAAAATAGTTTTTGCGGTCAAACACCGATTCGGGGTGAATTTCGGCGTTCAAAGCCAGTCCTGTTTTGACCGCCTGCGCCACGCAAAAGCCATTCAGCACGGGCAGCATGCCGGGAAAGGCGGCATCGATAAAGCTGACCTGGCTGTTCGGCGACGCGCCAAAGCGGGTGGAGGATCCCGAAAACAGCTTAGCGTTGGAAATAATCTGCGCGTGCACCTCTACACCGATAACCATTTCATAGGATGTGTTTGTCATGAATGCCGTGCCTGTTGCGCGTGATGGGAAAAACGCTAGCTTTCCACAACCTATCCCCAGCCGTCAAGGATGGTGGGATGGGTGGCTAGCCGCCTTGTGAGGATTTGATGGCGGTGATGGTAAGGTCGGGGAAACCCTGCTGCAACTGCTGTAGATCTGGGTTATCAGCGATCTTGGATTGCAGCGACGCCCATTCCGCCTCAGCCTGATCCTTTAAGCTAAGGCCGCCAGGGGCATCGGCGGCTTGCACCAACCAGTCAGCGGGCATCACCCGCCGCAAGGTTTTTTCCAGATCCTGCCACCAGCTGGACGGCGGCAGGGTTGGCATATGCAGGCGCAGCAAGGGCGGCTCATACAGCACCAGCGAGGCATTTTGACGCAGTTGCGATGCCAACAGGGGATTATGATCGGCCAATATCTCCACCAACTGCGCGTAGTCAACGGGCATGGCGGGAATGGCAAGGGCAGCAGGGGCGGCATGAATAGCGTCCGCGGGCGGGCTGGACTCCGCCGCTATTGGCGCCGCTGTTAGGGGGGCTGCGGTAGAGGCTGTATCCGATGCCACGGATGCAACCTCGGGAACCGCCAGATTAGCGGCAGATTCTTTTGGGGCGCGCGCGGTTTTGGCTGTGGGCGCGGGCGCGGCAGCTGGGGTTGGCATCTGCAGCTGTTGCCCGCGCATCAATTCATAGGGGGTTGGCAGCGTGCTGGCATAGGCCAGGCGCACCAAAATCATCTCCGCCGCCTCAAAAGCATTGGGCGCCTGTTGCACCTCATCAATCCCTTTTAGCAGCAGTTGCCAAGCACGGGTCAGCAGTGGCATCGCCGCCAGCTCGGTCAGAATCGGCAGCAAGGGGGGCAAATCTTCGCCCGCCTCCTCACCTTCAGAAGACGCCAAAAGCTGGCCGCGGGTCAGCTGGTAAACCAGATGCAGCAAGTCTTGCAACAGCTGCAACGGCTCACTGCCCGCCGCATACAGCTGGCCAAAATGGGTCAGCGCCTGATGCGGTTGCCCCTGCAAAATGGCGGCCAGCACCTGTTGCACGCCGTCCCCCGCCGCCAAGCCCAACATTTGCCGCACAACCGTATCGTTAATGGTTGCAATCCCCGTTTCGGTGCTGGATAGCGCGATGGCCTGATCCAACAACGACAGGCTATCCCGCACGCTGCCCTCAGCGGCCTTAGCCAGCAGGGTTGCAGCCGATGGTTCTAACCCAACCTGTTCTTTCTGGGCGACTTCCTGCAAATGGGCGGCCAACACAGGAACCTCAACACGCCGCAACGAAAACCGCATACAGCGCGACAGGATGGTCACGGGAACTTTGCGAATTTCGGTGGTGGCAAACAGGAATTTGACATGCGGCGGCGGCTCCTCAAGCGTTTTTAACAACGCGTTAAAGGAATGACCCGACAGCATGTGAACCTCGTCCACAATGTAAATGCGATAGCGGGCGGCAACGGGTTGATAGGCCACCCCATCGAAGATTTTGCGAATTTCCTCAACCTTTGTATGGCTG